>NZ_JBRIIQ010000024.1:0-49260 GCF_052976905.1 Glaciimonas sp. GG7
CGGAGGCAAAGAGTGGGTAATGAAGTAACCTGCCGCGCCACCAAGCGCAAAGGCCAATGCCTGGGAACACATCTGAAAGCTACCGATGAAACCGCGCCGGTTTGGGGGTGCATATTCGATCAACATCGCGGTGGCGCTGGCGAACTCGCCGCCAGCGGACAAGCCTTGTAGAACACGGGCAAGGATAATGATGGCGGGCGCGGCGACGCCGATCATCGCATAGGTCGGCGCTATGCCAATTAGCCCGGTTCCGATGGCCATTAACAGGATAATTATCGACATGGCCGCCTTGCGGCCGGCACGGTCTGCATACATGCCAAACAATATTCCACCGATGGGACGTACGACGAATGCGATACCAAACGTAGCGGTCGCGACCAGCATCAGCGCAGCAGGGTCGCTGGTTGGAAAGAACAGTTTCGAGAGGATCCCGCCGAATACGCCGTAAATGCCGAAATCAAACCATTCAAGTCCGTTGCCGATGACAGAGGCGAAGATAGCTCGTCTGCGCTCGGCGTGCCCAATAGGCACAAGTGGTAAAGCTGGCTGCGTCATAATGTCTCCGTTAGCGTTTTGTCATGTAGCCATCATGCTAGTTCGGCATACTTCCACTCGAACTAACGCTATTGATTCTACGGACGGCAGCGGGTCTTGAGTACCCCTGCGAAACGGAGGGCGTCAACGTTTGCTTTACACGTCGGGAGGTGTGCCGACTGCTTCGGCTGCAATTTTGCCTGATATGTCCTCCACAGAATTCATGATGCGTCGCAACGATACCTCGACAGAATGTTGACACTCCCGCGTCGCATCCATGAAGCAATCGATAAATATTTTTGCAACCGCTGTCAGTGCATCACCACGTCGAGTTACCAAACTTGTGGTCAGAACTGGCAACGGGTTGCGGATCGGCAGGGCTAAAATACGGTTTCGCATGAGTGGTGTTTCAACCAACGGCCACGGACATACCGTGAGCATATTGCTACCTTCCAGCATGGCGAGCACGCTCAGAGTTGAACGGGCCAAATGAATTTTTTCAGTGCAGGGTTGCACACCAAAAGGCGCTAACATGTCCAAGAGGGGCTGCTCTATCACATCCTGGCGTAAGGTAAGTAACCAATCGCATTCCCAAAGCTCAGCCATCGAAGTGCAGTCAGAGAGCGGATGGCCCATCCGTCCAACAATTGCCATGGCACACTCGAAAAGGTTTTGGGTTTTAAATCCGGCAGCGTGCTGCGGCGCTGGCGGCATGCCGATTACGATATCTAACGTGCCTTCGCGCAAAGGTTGGTGGCCGCGCCCGAGAGTTTCGTACACATCCAGTCTCACGTCCGGCCGGACTAGTCGAAAAGCTCGAATCGCATATGGCAGGATCGACTGTGAAACCCACGGCGTGACACCAATTGCGAGCGAACCGCCAACCTGTCCGCGCAGTTGAACCAACTCCTTCTCTGCGCGATCAACCTGACCAAGTATCAGACGTGCATGTTCCAGAAATTGTCGGCCAAGAATAGTGGTAACCACCCCCTGGCTGTGCCGGGTAAAGAGCGGAAAGCCAACATTATGTTCCAGCTCTTTTAACGATTGACTTGCTGCGGTAGCTGAAACATTCAAGGAGTCTGCCGCGGCACGAACACTACCTTTTTCCGCGACTTGCACAAAAGTACGTAATTGCTGAAATTTCACTCAAATCCCCAATTTACTGTGGAGGTTCTACTCTTGGCCAAGGCACGGTTTCGTGCAGGATGTGGCAAAATTATTGGTTGACGAGTAACTTACGATAATTATCATGCCACGAAAACACTTGGTAAGGCCGTCAACCGAAGTAAAATTGATAAAAAACTTAGTAAAAGTGTTATCAAGTTGACGCCCTGTCGTTTTTCAAAACTTACTCCTTTTAAAAACAAATAGTTACGGCAGAGAGCGGACGAAATCGGGGGCTGAACTCTTGATTTACGCAGCCATAGGGAAATCTTCCCAAAGATTTTTTTGTGTAAACTTTGAGCGCTTTACATAGAGCGGTTTCTTAAAAATATCGGCAAACTCACCGTTGAGATCTGTTACGCGAATATGCAACAGAGCTTTCGCGCCAGCAAGAGTCCAGCGCATTTGTCCCTAAGCGATCTCCGGTCACAAAGTTAACCGCTGACTCCGCCAGACTCGTCGAGATCGGAAGACCTGCCCGATAGTGGGCACCATAGTTGATTAACCGGCTCTGATCTGAGCCCAGAGCCAATCATGTCTTTCACTTGCTTCTGAAGCTTGCTGGTCGTTATTTTAGCAACCTCGCCCAGCCGTTCGATCGCACCTTTGCGCGACCATGCCACAGCCGCCATTTTGCAGACGCAACTTTCTTCATCAGGGTAGCGGCATCGTCTGGCTGCGAATGGCGCATGCCGCGAATCCGCTGGAGGATGTGCTCGAACCGCATTGCAATATGAAACCAATCGAGGATGCGCTGCACTGGCCGCCAGGGTAAATAAGTCGGGTAGGCAACATCTTCACCCGATCGCTGATGACGGACACTGGTGCATCAATCGGAACGACGTGCCGATGTAAAAAATGGTGAAACCGGTCCAGGGCTGACCACATCTCGTCATCACGTACGCCATTGATGCTGATGGACCGTCCGAATGACGAAGCCGCGCGGCAATGATCGCAAACGAGCGCCTACCATGACACCTTGCAGGGACCGAGCGAATGTAGCCCGCATCTACTTGCAACGCATAGCGCGGCGGCGCAAGCGGTGGATCCGGTAATCGAAGCGGCATACTATTGAAAAAATTCTCGGCATCGTAGCGCGCCGTTTTATCAATCTGGCGGCCAACTTTACGAACCTGATCCTTGATGGGGTAGTTTGTACATAGCTGCCAAAAGTGCCATCTTACCTGCCCCCTATTTTTTGTTATCTATTTAGAACTTTTTTCGGCAGCTAAAATGCGATATACAGTGGCCTCTCCAATACCGAGTTGGCTGGCGATACTAGCTTTTGTTGCTCCCTCAGATGCCAAGCGAACCACATTCTGCCGGCGATCTGAGGCAATTGGTTTCCGGCCTTTGTATTTGCCAGCAGCTTTGGCTTTTACGACTCCCTCGCGCTGGCGCTCCAGCATCATTTCCCTTTCAAATTGAGCTACAGCGCCTAAGACAGTTAACATTAGCTTGCCAGTTGGTGTCTCGGTATCCATCCCTAAATTAAGAATTCTCACGCCTACGTGTTTGCGTTCCAACACCTCAATAATCGCCATTAGGTTTGCAATGGAACGTGCAAGTCGATCCAGTTTAGTCACCACGAACACATCGCCTTCTCGTACAAAGTCGAGGGCGTTTTCCAATTGCGCGCGAATGACGACAGAGGACACCTGCTCACTAAATAGCTTTTCGCAACCCGCTTTTTTCAACGCTTCGATTTGTGCTTCGAAACCAGCAACTTGATCGATAGTGGAAGTTCTTGCGTAGCCAACGATCATTTTTCGACCACAAGGGTTATAGATGATGTGATATTCAGCATATCAAAATTATTGATTGATTCTATTGATAGAGTTTTACGCGCAACTAAAAATAAATCATTAGAGCATGCTCTAATGATAGAAATTGTTTTTTTAGAAATGGTATTCATGTTTCGCTCCCCATCTCACCATCCGTAGGACTTGCGCGATTTTCAATCCGCGCTTTCGACAGTGCGACTGCCTCGTGCAGTTTCTGCTCCAGCAGTTGCCGTGGTGGTAAGCCGGTCAGATATTCGGCGACGTGAATGCCGGTTTGATCCAACTCCAACAATTCGATCTGTTCACGCTTTTTACCGGTACACAGAATGATACCCAGAGGAGGTGCTTCGCCTGGCTCCTGTTCATGCTTGGCCAGCCAGCGTAGATAAAGTTCCATCTGGCTTTTATGAGCCGCCTCAAAGTCGCCTAGCTTTAACTCAATGGCAACTAGTCGCTTGAGACGGCGGTTATAAAATAACAGGTCAATGTAGAAATCATCGTTATCTATCTGTAACCGTTTCTGGCGGGCGACGAAAGTAAATCCTGCTCCAAGTTCCAGCAAGAAATTTTCCAGTTCACGCAAAATGGCATCCTCAAGGTCTTTCTCCAGATGCCGATCTTGCAAGCCAAGGAAATCGAGAATATAAGGATCTTTTAGTACGAGCGCTGGTGACAATAGGTCTGACTCTCGCAGTGTAGCTAGCTCCTGCTGGATTAACTCATCTGGTTTACGTGACAGCGCTGTGCGCTCAAAAAGCATTGAACCAACACGCTGTCGCAGTGTGCGAACACTCCATCGTTCAAGGCGACACATCTCCGCGTAAAAATCACGCTTGAGGTCATCTTTCATGTAGATGATTTCAAGGAAGTGACTCCAGGCCAATTGTCTCGACAGCGTCGAGACAATCTCCGTGTTAGGGAATACCTCGGAAAAACGCAACATGTGACGCAAGTTCTTAGTGCTAAAACCACGTCCCTGTTCGGCTTCTAATTGTTGGGCCAAGTTTGCTACGATTTGCCCGCCATATTCCGCTCGCCCACCCTTGAGCACCTCGGTATGGATGCGCTGCCCAATACGCCAATACAGTAGCGTCAAAGTCGAATTGACGGTGGCCGCCAGTCCAATTTTAGCTTCGTTGATTAAGCTACGGATGTCGCCGACAAGTGTCGTCGTGATGCTACTTACTTGCACGGCTTGTGCATCCTTTTTTGGGTTCTTCATTCTTGCAAAGTGATTTTGATTACGTAAATGTGTGTCGCATTATTTTTTGTCATTTGATGCTCCTGACGTATTTATAAAATCATTGCCGCTGCTGAAGACTACGCACTTTATGCCGCCAACAGCCCAGCCTCACTATGAATTGGCAAACGGACATTCATATCCAATTCGAACCGACCATACGGATTCACATGCGCGTAGATAAGCGGCGACAGCGCTCTCAAGTCCACGCTATTCATGCGCTTTTTCCATTGCCCTTCGGCGAGTACTTGCTGGATCATTAGCGTATTCACATAGACCAGACACAGTTGCAGCAGATGTAACGACAACACTGACAGTTCTTGGTCTTCCATCCGATTCGACGCGATTTCACCGCTCTGTCCGTAGAAGATAAAACCATTGGCGCTGTTCCAATTTTCTACGACATTGAGTCCTTCATGAATCTCGCGCCGCAATGCTTCTGAATGCAGGTAACGGCACATGAAAATTGTTTTTATCGCTTTACCTAATTCTGCAAGCGCTTTATACGTTGGATGTTGTAAATTGCCACGCGCGAAGCGGCGCAAAATGGCTTCGGCGTCTGCCGTTCCCAACCGTAGTGCGGTCGCGTATTTGACCATCTCGTCATATTGCTGTCGGATTAACTCCCACTTAATCGGGTTGGTCAGAATCGACGCCAGATTGGTATATTCTGAGGCCGAACCTACTTCCGGCAAATAGAGCTTTTGTGATGCAATCGCCTTCAGGCGTGGCAATAGGTCGAAACCTAGCAGATAACAAAATGCGAAGCCGACCTCGCTTTGTCCGTGGCTATCGGTGTATTGCTTCTGGACATTCGCATCGGTTTCATGACGCAATACACCCTCTATCATTGATGCCACTTCTGACGAAGAACAACGCTTCAATTGTGAATAGATACACACAGATTTGTTCTCTACGTGCCAATAAATCATGACACCGCGACCACCGTAACGAACATGCCACTCGGTTAAGAGATTTTGATCCCATGCACCAAATTTTTTCGAGTCCGACGCGCAACTGGTCGTTCCTTCGCCCCATATCTCTGGCAAGCGAACAGCGAAAGTAGCATTCGCGATTTGGGAAATCGCTTCGCGCAACGTGTTTTTTTGCAGGAAACTGTGGCGGACATAAAGTAGCTCCTGATAGCTGGCACCGTGGCCACCAGCGGCCACTCGCTTGATCCCTGCGTTCGTGCCAAGCGCATATAGGCACAACAATAAACGTCGTTGCAACGTGTCGCGATCAAGCGTCTCGCGCTGCCGACTACTTTGAAACACCTTCGTAAAATCAATCCGCAGATCAGTTTCCTTGAGCATGTCGAGCAGGCTGGTCGATGCCCAGCGCCGGAAGATTTCAGCCTTCATATACTTCAGATTCTCAGGATCCGGTTGCGCCTCTAGGGGAGAGAGAGCAATACGGTTCTTGCCTTGATCACGCAATTTAACTGATGGATTCTTGGGCATACCTTGGTTGAGTGTCTTTAACCCATCGACCATTGCTTGTTTGATTTTTGCGATAAACGTATCGCAATCTTGTGGCAGTGTCAGTGCGTCATAGTAAGCAATACGGTTTGCATCGAAGTCATTTGGCAAATCCTTGTCTGGATTCCGATAACGATGCGCGCCAACCACCCAGATCTCCTTGTTGCGCAGGCGCTCACGTAGCGCTTGCAGTACCCCTATCTCGTAATTGATACGATTGATTCGCGGCTTACCATCGTCGCCCTGTTCCACAACGATATCCTGCCATTTAGGTCGGATGACGCCATCAATTGGTATGTCCTCGTCAGAAGAAAAGTATTGCTGGCTGCTATTACGGTAGGTTTTAAGCAATGTTAACGCCCGCATCACTGGTTGATGGACATTGTTGTTGCTTTGAAATGCCAATGCATCGACGATCGGCGGCAACATGCGGCGGTAATGATTGCTATAAGATGCGCGAATCACCTTATGCACGACTTGCTTATATGCCTTACCGCTAGCTTTGAATTCCTTTACTAAATCTTCGAGCGTCTGGAGTCCAACTACCGGATAGAGCACATCTTTGATGACGCCCTCCGGCTGCCCAACAGCAGCTTCAGCTAACTTGAACAGAACGTTAGTTTTGCCGCGTACCTGGCGCAAATCTTCGAATAGCTGTTTCTCTACTTTATTTTCGGCACGGGTACCAATTTTGTGAACAGCCTGAATGAATAAATCGACGAGGCTATCTGTTATTGCCTGCTGCCGCTGCCAACAAAACGCAGCAACCAGTGAGTGACGAATGTCGTCTGGATGACGACGCAATTCCCAAGTCGATTCGGCTCCAGCGCGTCGGCAATATTTTTGTAGCCATTTCGCTGGCAATGCAGCGAACGCATCCAAGGGTAAATCAAGCTGGCGAACACGATCAAGTTTAGCCAGTTCTTGCAATGCACAATCGAGACTAACTCCTCCGGGATCGGCACTGATCCAAGGTATACCGCGGCGCTCGGCGGGATTGATTATCTCAGCGTCATCTTTGATATCAAGCAGAGCGTCAATGGAGGATTTGGCTTCGTGAGTCAGTAGTGTTGCAATACGCAGAAACAATCCGGTTTCAAAATCATGCGCAGTGGTGTGCAGAAATCGTTCCAGCCGCGATGAACCTGGCGGTTCTATGTGTCGAACAGAAAACCAGTCCCGCGCCAGCTCCCCGAGATGCTCAAGCGATGGGTCCTCTGGCAATATCTCGGTCTGCAGCCATAGCGCTAATGCATATTTATCTTTTTGAACGTGTCGGCGAATACCTAAAAATGCAAGGACTTCAGCGCGATCACGCTTACACGAGCGTCCCGTCCAATCGTAACGATCCAGGCTGTCAACTGTCACACCAATCTGTTCCGACAAGTAGCAGACAACCGTGCCCGGAATAGCGTGGCGATGTTCTGGAAAGTGCCCTTGGCTTTGAAAAAACTTCAGCAGAATAGCGAATCCAAGGCGGCCATGTTTGGTTTTTCGGGAGAACAAGTCACGTTCTGCCAACGACAAGAACCAGTGAGTATGAAGCTCATCCTCGCTCCATTGCCATTTCATTGGTTATTTCTATTCATATCCGCACCTCGGCTATCGAAGGCATTTATTCTATCATTAGATACTTTACAGATGATAGTGTGCTGACGTTAGTAAAATGTTTTTGTCGAATAGGAAATTGGACAAGTAGATTCAATGGTAGGTGGCACTTTTGGCAGCTATGTGCAAATTACCCCAGGTAAGCGCGCACGCGAAATCTTTGTATTGAGAACTGATTTAATTCGAGAGATCGGCGGGAGTCAGATGGTGCACATTTTTAACGTGGTGCTGCCTACAATCGCTAATGTTATGGCGTTGGCCGAAAGAGATGGAGTAAAAGTCCGCAAATTGGTATCAGTGATTTCATAGGGGAAACTATGGCAAATAGTTGTTCCACTGACCCCAGACCTTATTGACCCCAGGATCTGCTACGGAAAGAAAGCAATAAGGCCCGCGAATGCCGGCCTGCCATAATCGATGACAGTTACGACGAACCCGCCTTGCGCGGGTTTTTTTTCGCATGGCGTCGGGGGAAAAATTGTAAAAATAGTTTGGTAGTAAGTAGTAATAGTAGTAATATTACTACTATTACTACTATTACTACTTACTAAGGCAGGAGCCGGCAAGATGGAAATGAATAAGGACACCCGCGACCGCATCTTTGCCGCCGCCGATACGCTTTTCGAGCAAGCCGGCCGCGCCGGCTTTCCTACCGTTGATGCAGTCCGCAGGGCCGCAAAGGCCAGCATGGGCGATGCCAGCACGGCAATGAAGGAGTGGCGCAGAGCGCAGACGGCCCAAGCCGCTCCGGTCGCGATCCAGGTGCCGGATGCTGTTCGGCAGCTTCACAGCCAAGCGCTGGCCGTGTTGTGGCAGCAAGCCCAGGAAATGGCGAACGAGTCTTTGCGGGCCGCGCAAGCAGGGTGGGAGGCCGAGCGGGTTGAGTCCGACATATTGAATAAGCAGCTTTCCGACGCTTACGAGGCCCAGGCCGCCGAGCTTGAAATTGCCCAGGCCAAGATTGCGGAGATTGAGGGGCAGCGCGTTGAGGCCGCTAACCGTGCTGTCGAGATCGCCGGTCAGCTTGACGACACCCGCCGCGCGTTGGCTGATGCTAAGGCAGCGGCAGAACGAGCAGATGCCCGCACCGTGGAAATCGAGCGACGCGCGACCGACTTGCGGGCCGAGCTTGACCACGCACACCGGGACGTAAGCCAGGTGCGCGCCGAATTGTCGGCCGCAAAGATCAGGGCAGAACAGGACGCCGCTACGCTGGCCGACACCCGCGAAGCCGGAGTCGCGTTGGCCGAGACACTACGGGCGCAACTGGCGACCGTGACGGCACAAGCCGAAGCAGCCCAAGGGACGTACCAGGAGCAACGCAAGGTGCTCGCCTCGATGCAATCCGAGCTTGACCAGGTGCGCAAGGAAGCCGGCCAGGCCCGCGAGGATGCGGCCACATTGCGCGGCCAGGTTGGGGCGATGAAGGATCAGCAAACAGCAATGCTGGATGCTTTCAAGACAGCGGCGAAGGATGGCGAACAAGTGCAGACCAAAGCTAAAAAATAGTGGCTACGGCGAATGTACATGTCTTAAAAACGGTCGTTTTCAAGGCAAGTGCGTCATTCTAATTGTGCCAGGTGCTTGCTTGAATGCGCCGACGAGCCTCGAAAAGCACCTTCAACGCCGCAGCCTCCCGGCTGGCTTCATGGCGGCGCAAGGAAACCGGAGCGACCTCTCCGGTAGAGGGGGGACCGTAAGGATTCCTACGTAAATGAGTAACAGGCGAAAACAGCTCTGGAATCAACGTATTTTCGCGTCACCGAACGACAGGTAACGCCCCGTTGCTGCCGGTCGGCACGTCGGTCTTTATCGTCAGCAGTGCAGCGGTTGCCGCCGTTCGCAGTGAAATATTTGGTCATTAGTAGGCCCAGAGTGGTATGTTGCATAATTCAACATTTCAACATTTCAGAATAGCAATCATGGCACGTGACCGGAGACCTTAATGAGCGCAGTTGATGACGGGTACTTGCTGCAACTTGACGAATTCCTGAGCCGCCCCAATCAAATGTGGCTGCTAGGCGCAGGCGTTAGCAGGGACGCAGGCATACCGCTCATGTACCCACTAACGAATAGAGTGATGGAACTGACGGTGGCATCCCCACATAAGCCATTGCTGGATGCCTTGCTGGCAGAGCTTCCCGCACACACCCATATTGAACATATATTGAGCCAGCTTGGTGACTACACGACGCTAGGCAATAGAAGTTCCTCTGGCCGGGTAACGGTTGCTGGCGTTGAGTATGCTGTTGCTGACCTTGAAGCGGCGCATACTGAAGTTCTAAAATACATCTCTGAAACAGTGCGGTGGGGTTACAAGGCAGCCGACGGTGGCAATCCGGCCGTAGTTGGCTCATACGGCAGTCCGATGGTTTCCGTTGCGCATCACGCGGCGTTCGTGAAGGCACTAATTGGTAAGCGGCAGGCCGGACTGGATGGTCGGCGACCACCGATTCGTTTTTTCACCACAAACTACGACACGCTGCTAGAAGATGCGCTGGCACTTGGCTGCTACTCGTATTGGGATGGATTTTCTGGTGGCGCCGTCGCCTTCAGGAACCACAGGTATGGTGACGACGAACCCGCTACCGGGTGCCGCGCACACGTAATGAAGTTGCATGGTTCGATTGACTGGTATTTAGGGGACGATGGCAAGGTATGGCGAGTCCGTGATCGAGATCTTTACCCTGATCGTGCCGGTCGCGTCCTAATTTATCCGCAAGCAACGAAATATGTAGCCACGCAACGAGACCCGTTTGCCGCTCAGTTTGATGTATTCCGGCGCGCCCTTTCCAATGGGAGCGACAATGTTCTCGCAATTTGTGGATATAGCTTCGGTGACGACCATATAAATCAGGAAATTGAGTTCGCTATGTCTGCTCCATCAAGCAAAACGACCATTCTGGCATTTTGTGGCGAATTTCCCGGCATTCCGCAAGTGCTAGATCAATGGCGTAAATCGTCTTGGGGGAAAAGAGTGTACGTCATGACACAACACGGCCTATATGTCGGACCTGTTGGCCCGTTACATGGGCGAAGCGACGGCACATCTTTGGACTGGTGGACTTTCGGCGGCGTTACTAAAGTTCTTGAAAACGGCGCGGAAGGGGCAGTGTGATGGCAAATTTTGACCTGGTCGCTGATCTTAAGATTGGCAATATCGTTGAAGTCGCTGGAACAACTATCCGCGTTGAATTAAGTGGTGACGTGACAGAGCTAACACGTAGTCACGACGGACGTGTCTATCCAATCGGCCAAATAGGCAGCATTGTAAAAGTGCATTTTGGACGTCGCCTGGTATTCGGATTCGTAACGTTGTTGAGAATGCGGTCGGAAGAATTGATAGAGCAAGGACAAATTATTCCTCCCGAAGCAGATCAACGGGTAATGGAAATTGAGTTATTTGCGGAAGGAGTTTGGCAGGGTGTAGGTGGCGTACTTAAATTCACTCGCGGCGTTTCGACATACCCTCTGCCGCGCCAAGGCGTATATCTTCTGACGCGAGATGAAGCTGTTGATCTATATAAATCAGCGGAAGGCCAATTTCATGACGCTGCAATCGACCCCCTCGTTCCATTTGCTACCTATGTTGGCGCAGACTCGGCCCGTTGCCGGGCAAATATAGATAAAATGTTTGGAATGCACTGTGCCGTACTGGGGTCCACAGGCTCAGGAAAGTCAGGGGCTGTCGCGGCACTACTCCACAGCGTACTTGAACACAAACCCAACGGAACGGACTTATGCCGCCCTCGCATCGTCATAATCGACCCGCACGGCGAATACGGACAAGCGTTTGGGAATCGCGCAGTTGTATATCGTGCATACGATCCAATTGGGCACGAGCAGGCACAAGGGGAACCGATCAAACTTCCTTATTGGTTAATGTCTGCAGATGAGTTCAGATCACTAGCCATCGGCAAAACAGAATTTGAAGCCACGACCCAGAACAATATCATCTACAAGGCCCTCACACATGCACGCATGGTAGCTGCTGGTCTTGTAGATGCAGCGCCAACTGGTTACGGCGGCGCGGCGCCAGCAGACGGAGGCAGTCCTGATGAACCGCGCCCAAAGTCTGGAATTGATGAGCAGGTTTTGGTCGAGTTTGACCGCGACAAGCCGCGCCCTTTTTCATTAGATGAATTGGTCAATCACATTATTTATCTGCAAGGAGCAGTTGTTAAGGATGCGGCCTTGAAAAAGATGGCGGACGGGGCCTTTGCCGACAAATTCAAGTCCATCTTGGACAAAATATCAATTCTTAGACGTGACCCGCGCGTTCACTTTTTGATGCAAAACTGGGGGCAAGATGCACCTAGTCTATCTGATGTGCTCCAACAGTTTGTCGGAGAAGCTCAAGTCGGAGAAGGCGCCAAGCAGGACATACGAATCCTCGATATTTCAGGTCTTCCCAACGAGGTTGCTGGCCCTCTTGCCGCAATGCTCGCAAGACTACTTTTCCAATATAAGCTGTACCAGACCAGCGATGAGAGGAAGAAAGATCCGATATTGCTGGTCTGCGAAGAAGCACACCGATATGTACCAGACCGTGGTGAAGCGGAGTACGCTTCGGCACAGATGGCTATACGACGGATCGCCCGAGAGGGCCGAAAATATGGAATTGGGCTAATGCTCGTAAGTCAGCGCCCTGCGGACGTTGAAAGCACCGTCATATCGCAATGCGGCACTTGGCTTGTTTTGAGATTAACGAATCAAGCTGACCAACAGCACGTCGCTCGATTTCTCCCTGACGGTCTTTCTGGGATGACGAAAGCCCTCCCTAATCTCGCGCAGCAAGAAGCAATCTTTGTGGGCGAAGGGGCATCGCTGCCAGCTCGGGTGCGGATTCGTAACCTAACAAGCGACCAACTTCCCCGGTCGCAAAGCGCCAAGTTCGCCGAAGGCTGGGCGGGATTGGGGTTAAGCACTGCCGAATTGGCCGTAGTCGCAGGCCGAATGGTTGGCTAACACGCTTACAACTGCCGAAGGCCCGCCATTGGCGGCAACCGCCCCGTTCCGGTCATCCAGTAGCGCAGAACACCATAAATTTTATGGTTTTTTTAACATGTTACTCATTTGCGCAGGAATCCTTACGGTACCCCTAGAGGGGTCTTCGATAGTGGCCTTTGGCCACCAGACGTTTAGAGGTTCTTCATCCAATTCAAGATGGATCAACAAATTGCGGAAGGGATCGGTTTCATGGCAGAGTCGTAGGGTTGCAATGCCATCAATATATCGTCACGACATCGCAGGTCGTGCCGAGTTTTTTCAAGTTTTGTGGCGAATAGGCCGAGTCTTTGCAGGAAGCCGCGCGACCATCGTACCCACCAGCTCATCGGGTTCGTGCTGGACGGCCAACGCGGACCAAGACGGGGTAGGTGGTTTCCCCGCCCATAGTTCAATCAGAACAAGTCCCATCTATTACATATCAAAACTGGTCTATTCAGGTCAAATCCGATTCATATTGATCAGGCTCTGTATAATCCTACGGCATTGTCCAGTTACTTTACCTTAATAAATGGAAAACACCGCCATGTCGGATCGCTGGTTGTCGGTTGAGGAGATCGCCGCATATTTGGGTGTCAGCAAAGACACTATTTACGCATGGATCGCCAAAATGAACATGCCTGCGCACCGCGTTGGCCGGTTCTGGAAGTTTCAGAAGAGTGAAGTTGATCTTTGGGTCAAGGCTGGTGGTGCTAACGAAAACAAATCAAGCATTGAAGAATAATGATCGCTTTAGCTAAATACAGCATGTCATTCACTACAGGAGGCCTTTTCTGCCAAGAATCAGAAAAAGTGGCCCAGCTGTATTTGGAAGAAATGAATTGGGATGCCGTCCGCGAAAAATCGCTGAAGCAGGGGCTGCTTCAGACCAGAACCCAAAGTTCTGCGACTCGCATTTACCGCGAAATCTCTGCACGCCTCAAAACCTTGACCGACGATGCTCTTGAATTGGTTGCGCGTGGTTCTAGTCAAGAGCGCGCAAATATCCTCTGGCTTGCCGTGTGTTGCCGCTATCCTTTTATCCAGGAATTTGCTGTTGAAGTGATTCGGGAACGCTTTATGACGCTTCGGTATGACGTGAGCTACCAAGACTTCGATGCATTCTTCAATGCAAAAGCGGATTGGCATGAAGACCTTGATGCCATAACCCCCATGACCCGCAAAAAGCTACGTCAGAATTTATTTCGAATGCTTCGGGATGCTGAGTTAATTTCAGCCAGTAACTCCATTCAACCTGCTGTGCTGTCTCCGCATGTGGAAAAACTGGTTTCGCAAAAAAGAATAGACATGATCCGCATTTTTCCGGTGCTTGGTTTCCGGTCAAGTATGAAGGCGCAATGATGGGCGAGTTGACTAAAGGCTCCCTCCAAGAACGATTCCAGCACTTGCTGGCTGTCATCGGTAGCCAGCGTTTTTTGCTAATGAAGGGCTACACCGAAGTGCCGTTCTTCATTTGTCCCTTCAAGCCCACTGAAGCGGTCGAAATGGAGCGTCTTCAAAAGCAGCTCACCAACAGGCTTGGTCAGAATGGTGTGCGTGTGCTTGAGGTGAATCTCTATGACCTTTCGGTTGAACTGCTCAAAGAGCGAGACGTATGGATGCAGGTTCTTGAAGTGGAGAGCACAGTTTCCAAGCCTGAGCTGTTGGAGCTGCTGCAAGGGATGCTGGACCCCGAAGCGCACTTGGTTCCTGCCATTGCCGGATTGATTGAACGCAATGAGTTCGACGTGTTGTTCCTGTCCGGTGTGGCGGAGGTGTTCCCGTATATCCGCTCGCACAACGTGCTAAACAACCTTCAGAGCACGGCAAAAGATCAACCGACAGTCATGTTTTTTCCCGGTGCTTACACGCATTCGCTGGAAGCCGGCGCAGCCCTTGAGCTGTTTGGCCGCCTGCGAGACGACAAGTACTACCGGGCGTTCAACATCTTTGATTACGAAGTTTAAAGCGAGAGCAGCTTGATGAACCTAAAAGCCATTTTCAAAAAGCCGGTTGATCGTCCTATCGAAGGGGTGATCAAAGCTGACGACGAAGCAAGCCTGCTCCTTGAGCTTGAGGAATACGTATTGACCAATGAGGTTGAAAAGCGTCTTGAAGCATTTCTTGATGCCTACAACAACTATGAAGGTGCCAACGGCGTTTGGATATCTGGCTTCTTCGGTTCAGGTAAGTCGCACTTGCTTAAGATGCTGGCGCTGCTCTTGGAAAACCGTGCGATTGATGGCGTGGCCGCATTGGATTTATTCCTCTCCAAGTGTGGCGAGAACGAGATTTTGCGCGGTGATCTGAAGCGTGCTGTCAACATCCCGGCGCAAAGCATTCTGTTCAACATTGACCAAAAAGCCGACGTCATCAGCAAGACGCAGATGGACGCGTTGCTGTCCGTGTTCGTCAAGGTCTTTGATGAAACCTGCGGCTACTACGGCAAACAAGGGCATATTGCGCAGTTCGAACGTGATCTGGACAGCCGTGGCCTTTACGGCGCATTCAAAGCAGCCTACCAAGATATTTCTGGCCGGGACTGGCCACGTGGCCGGGAGCAAGCGTTACTGGAATCCAAAAACATCGCCCGCGCCTATGCCGTGGCCACGGGAGATGCTGACGCGGACGCAGCAGGCATTCTGGACAAGTACCGCAGCCAATACCGCGTCTCGATTGAAGACTTCGCCAATCAGGTCAAAGCCTTTCTCGACAAGCGACCAGCCAACTTCCGTCTGAATTTCTTTGTGGACGAGGTCGGGCAGTATATCGCTGATAACGTCAAGCTCATGACTAACCTGCAAACCATTGCTGAGAGCTTGGCTACCAAGTGCAATGGCCGCGCCTGGGTCATGGTCACCGCACAAGAGGACATGTCCACGGTGGTGGGCGAAATGAGCAAGCAGCAGAGCAACGACTTCACAAAGATTCAAGCTCGCTTTTCCAACCGAATGAAGCTCACCAGCGCCGATGTGGCTGAGGTCATTCAAAAGCGCCTGCTGATGAAAAATGATGAGGGCATCAGCCTGCTCACGGACGTATATCACCAGCAGTCGAACAACTTCAAAACGCTGTTCGACTTTGCGGATGGCTCGCAGAACTACCGCAACTTTCAGGACCGTGACCACTTCATTCATTGCTATCCGTTCATCCCATACCAGTTCGGCTTGTTCCAGTCAGCCATCCAGAGCTTGTCTCAGCACAACGGCTTTGAAGGCAAGCACAGTTCGGTAGGTGAGCGCTCCATGCTCGGCGTATTCCAAGAGGTTGCCAAACAGATCAGCAGCCATCAACTAGGGCACTTAGCCACCTTCGACCTGATGTTTGAGGGCATTCGGACCGCACTCAAGTCACACATTCAGCGAGCCATCATCAATGCCGAGAATCAGCTTGACAACACGTTTGCCAAAAAACTGTTGAAAACGCTCTTCCTCGTGAAGTACGTCAAGGAGTTCAAGCCCACGCTGCGCAACTTGTGCGTGCTGATGCTGGAAAGCTTTAACCAAAACCTGCCCCAGTTGCGCAAGAAGGTTGAAGAAGCACTGAACCTGCTAGAGCAGCAAACCTATATTCAGCGCAACGGCGAGTTGTACGAATACCTGACCGATGAAGAAAAAGACGTCGAGCAGGAGATCAAGAACACTGAAGTTGAATCTTTAGATGTCAGCAGCGAGCTTGAAAAGCTGATCTTCGACCACGTCATCAAGAACCGGAAGATCCGATTTGAACCGAACGGCAACAGTGGAGGGCAGGACTACCCTTATTCCCGCAAGCTAGATGACAAGCTACAAGGCCGCGAATACGAGCTTGCCATCCACGTGATCAGCCCATTCCATGAAAATGCGGAGAGCGAAACCATCCTGCGTATGCAAAGCATGGGGCGCGACGAGCTGCTAGTGATCATGCCGCCCGACGACCAGCTGGTGCGCGATCTGTTGATGTACAAGCGCACCGAAAAATACATCCGGCAAACCGTCTCCACCACCCAGCAGGAAAACGTCAAACGGATTCTTACCGACAAAGGTTTCCAGAACCGCGAACGCCATGGTGATTTGCAGACACTCGTGCAATCGCTTTTGGGCAAAGCCAAACTCATCATTTCTGGCGGTGATGTGGACATTGGGTCAGAAGAGGCCCAAATTCGCGTCACGAAAGGTTTCTACGAGCTGATCCAGCGGGTCTATCCCAATCTGCGCATGTTGCGCGGACTCCCTTACGTAGAGAACGATATAGGCAAGTTCCTCAAGCACTCGCAAGAAGGCCTGTTCGGGACAGATGCCACTATCTTGGCCGAGTCAGAGCAAGAAATGTTGGCCTTTATCCAAAGCAACAACCGTGGCGGCGTTAGAACCACACTGAAGAGTCTGCTGGAGAAGTTCGAACGCAAACCTTACGGCTGGTACTTCGCGGCAGTGCTTTGCATCTTGGCGCACCTCTGTGCCAGAGGTAAAATCGAGGTGCGCGTGGATGGCAACGTACTGGAAGACGACGAGCTGGAACGTGCCCTGCGCAACACGCATGGCCATGGCACTGTCGTCCTCGAACCCCAGGTTGACTACACCGCTTCCCAAGTGCGGGCGCTGAAAGAGTTCTTTGCCGACTTTTTTGACACGCCCGCTGGCGCTGGCGAAGCCAAGGCCTTGGGCAAAGAGGCGGAAGCCGCGTTCAAGCAACTGCATTCTGACCTGACCCTGCTGGCTGCGCAAGTCAACCAGTATCCGTTCTTGGCTGCACTCAAACCGGTGCTGGAAACGCTCAAGGAAGTCAGCGACAAGCCTTACACGTGGCACCTGACAGAACTGGCGCGGCAGGAAGATGCTTTGCTGGACGTGAAGGAAAAGGTCATCGACCCCATCCGCAGATTCATGAACGGCGTGCAGAAAGACATCTTCGTTGAGGCCCGCAAGTTTGTGCAAAGCCAGGAGCCCAACTTCGCCTACGTACCCGGCGAAGAAGCAGCTCAGCTCAGCTCGGCACTGACTGATGCGGATTGCTTCAAAGGTAGCCGGATGCAGCAGATCAAAACGCTGGTTGATGCCTTGCAAGCCAAGATCGCTGGGCAACTTAGCACCGAGATCGACACAGCAAAAACCGCCGTCGAAACGCTGGAGCGACGCATCCACAGCATGGCGGAATTCACCGCACTGTCTACTGAACAGCAAATGCAGATCGCCGAACCGTTTGAACGCTGTGCGCAGAGCATCGCACGGCAAAAGCTGATCGCGGTCATTCGCGACACCTTGCGCCGCTTTGAAGACGACGAATACCAACGCCTGCTATCGCACTTGTCTGCCTGGGCCAAGCCAGTATCGGTCAAGCCAGCAGTCACGGGTACAAGCACAGCAACAACCACCACCGCTAATGAGACAGCCACACCAGCTGAATCCAAGATTGAGTACGTACCAAGTCGCAACATCCGGGTGGACTTTGACAAAGCTTGGCTTGCAGATGCAAGCGATGTAGAGCGCTATGTTGATTCTATGCGCAAAGCCCTGCTCAAGACCATCAGCGACGGCAAGCGCGTGCAGATTTAAGGAATCAACATGATTGAAAAACTAGAGCTCAAGAACTTCACCAAGTTCGGCAATCTGACCGGCGAACACGCTATCACGTTTTCACCCAATATTAACATCATCATCGGTGAGAACGGCACCGGTAAAACCCACCTTCTAAAGGCAGCATACCTTCTTGCTGGGGCAGCTGCGCTCGACCAGCAAGTTGATGTAGCCGCTCGATTCGAATGGAAGGTCAAGCAATTAGAAGCACTGTTTAAGCCAATCGACGGTGACCTCAGCCGGTTGGTACGACGACCTTTAAATGGCCAACGGCACGCGGAACTAGGAGCATCGTTTTCAGCCGGCGGAATTGAAATCAAGATTCCTAGCAAGCGAGGCGGAACCATTTCAGGAGGTGAAACAAAATCTCAGCTGATGAGTGGACCGCCAATCTTCATTCCAACAAAAGAAGTCATGTCATTAGTCGGAGGAATATCTGACCCAGCATCTGACAATGCCACGTTGGTTCGTCTTTTTGATCAAACCTACTTTGATCTTTGCGCTCTGATAGTCCGAGATCCGGTTACAAATGAGGCTAAGGTAATCGAGAATGAGCCAAGGTTCGGTAGCGTCTACGAAAAGCTGGCCGAAGCGATCAATGGCAGGTTCGTGTTCCAGGGGGGAACAGTTGTTTTCCACCCTGGAGAATATCAGAAGAGCTTTAAGAAAGACCCGAATGAGTTGCTCGACAAAGCAGATCCAGAGAAGTACGCATACAGCGACACCAAAACTTCACAGTTCGTCGTAAAAACCGGAGAGGCCGTTTCTGCTCATATGTCCGCAGAAGGGGTACGCAAGCTAGGTGTGATTCAGCGATTGGTATTAAACAAGAGCTTGTTGCCGGGCATCAGCGGCCCCTTAATTTGGGACGAGCCTGAGACGAACATGAATCCGAAACTGCTGCGTCAGGTTGTCGAAGTATTGATAGAGTTATCTCGCAACGGGCAGCAAATCGTGCTGGCCACGCACGACTATGTGTTGCTGAAGTGGTTCGACCTGCTCATGGACAAGGGAAAAGGTGACCACGTTCGTTTCCACGCCCTCTACAAAGATCCGGCTACGGCGGAGGTCAAACTCGAATCTACCGATGACTATCTCGCCATCACGCCAAACGCGATTGCCGATACCTTCAACGATTTGACCAAAGAACAGGTTCGCCTGAAGATGGGGAATCTGGGCAAATGAATCTAGCAGAACGCGACCTATCGTTTGACTTCACCGACGCCGAAGATGGCTTTGTCTTTGATCAGATGAAGCCCGCTTTGCCGAATTTTCACGGCATTAGCGTCATGCATCGGGTTGATTTTGTTGTGGAAATGGCTGAGGCTTGGGTCTTTGTAGAAGTGAAAGACCCCAGCAATCCCAATGCGCAGGCAGAAGGACTGGCAAAGTTTCTCGGCGGATTGAATGACGGCACCTTGAGCGGCACGTTCGCCGCGAAGTTCATCGACTCATTTGTCTACCGCTGGGCGGAAGGCAAGGTCGGCAAGCCGATTCATTACATCAGCCTCATTACGTTAGAGCCAGCACTTTTGCTTAACCTTTCGGATGAGATCGCAAGAAAGCTGCCCCCCATGGGAATGCCAACCCCACGCTGGCAACGCAAGCTGGTCGAGAACTGCCAGGTCTTCAACATTGAGACTTGGAACGAAAACTTTCCGAAGTGGCCGGTCACGCGCCTTAGCGCCGGCTCCGCCGCCATCACCCCAATCTCAGCGGCTGCACCTCAGCCAGGAGCATAAAAACAATGGAAACCACTAAACTAAGGCGCTTCGCCCAATACGCCCGCCGCACGCTGCTGGAACAAGTCGCGGCTAAGTTGGGCATGGTATTGGCCAAAGACAGTGCTGCGCGGCGAGAGAACTCCAAGACGGTGCAAGATCTGGAAAAGCAGATCAAAGATACCAGCAAAGAGCATGTGATCGAGAAAGTGGCCTACACATGGTTCAACCGCTTTTGCGCGCTGCGCTTCATGGACGTAAACCACTACAGCCGGATTGCCGTGGTGTCGCCCTTGGAAGGCCAGTTCCAGCCCGAGATTCTGGCCGAGGCCAAGATGGGGCACCTCGACGAAGAGATGGTGCCCGCCGATGTGCGCCAGCAGGTCATTGCACTACTGAACGAAAGCGCAACTAGCCGCGACCCGCAGCAAGAGGCCTATCGCCTGCTGGTGGTGGCTGCGTGTAACGATTTCCACCGAGCCATGCCCTACCTGTTCGAGCGCATCGCCGACTACACCGAACTCTTGATGCCGGATGATCTGCTTTCGGGCAACGCCATCCTTGCCTACACCCGCGAAGCGATGACACCGGATACGTGCGAGGACGTGGAAGTCCTTGGCTGGCTTTATCAGTTCTACATATCAGAGAAAAAAGATGAGGTCTTCAGTGGACTAAAGAAGAGCGGCAAGATTGACCCTGAAGATATTCCGGCCGCCACACAACTTTTCACCCCGCACTACATCGTGCGCTATCTGGTGGAAAACTCGCTGGGTCGCCTGTGGCTGCTCAATCGTCCGAACTCACGGCTGGTCGATCAGATGGACTACTACATTAAGCCCGGGCAGCCAGAGACGAATTTTTTGCACATTAGCAAGCCAGAAGACATCAAGGTGTGCGACCCGGCCTGCGGTTCCGGCCACATGCTCACCTACGCTTTTGATTTGCTTTATGCCATTTACGAAGAAGCAGGCACCGATCCCGCCGAGATTCCCGAGAAAATTCTCAAGCATAACCTCTATGGCATCGAGATCGACGAACGTGCTGGTGAGCTTGCAGCCTTCGCATTGACCATGAAGGCTCGCGCCAAACAGCGCCGTTTTTTCAACAAGCGCGTCCAACCGAACATTTGCGTGCTGAAAAACGTGGAATTCGTAAAAGACGAGATGGATGAGTACATGGACTTAGTGGGGCGCGATCTGTTCACTGATAACCTGCGCGCCACCCTTAAGCAGTTTGCCGAGGCCGACAACTTCGGTTCACTGATCCGGCCTGCACTGACCGACGTGGCGGGCATCCTGCCAATGCTGGAGGCCAAAGACATGGGTGGCCAACTGTTCTTGGCTGAGACGCATCGTAAGGTTCTGATCGCGCTGCGCCAAGCCGATTATCTAAGCCCGAAATATCATGTTGTGGTTGCCAATCCTCCTTATATGGGAGGTCGAAGCATGAATGGGCGTCTGGGGGCTTGGGCGAAGGATAACTACCCGGATAGCAAATCCGATCTGTTTGCCATGTTCATCGAGCGCAATCTCGACCTTGCTGTGAAACAAGGTGCAGTATCCATGATTACTATGCAAAGCTGGATGTTTCTTTCATCGTTCGAAAGGTTTCGCGAGAACTTGCTGAATCAGAAAACGCTGGTTTCAATGGCGCATTTGGGCGCCCGAGCCTTCGACAGCATTGGTGGTGAGGTAGTGCAGACAACTGCATTTGTTCTGGAAAACGCCTATCGTCCAGAGTTCAAAGGTGGCGATATTCGACTAGTTGACGGAAATTCAGAAGCAGAAAAATCAGGGATGCTGCAAGAGGCCATCAAGAATCCAGATTGTGGCTGGTTCTATCGCGCGTCAACTACCGATTTCAGGAAAATTCCCGGTAATCCAATTGCGTATTGGGTAAGTAAAGCTGAACTAAGATGCTTCGATGAGTTCCCCGCACTATCTACATTTGCTACTTCATCAAATGGAGTGCAGACAGGCAACAATGATCTGTACGTGAGAGCATGGAGTGAAGTATCAAAGAAGCAACTGACACTTAAATGGTTTCCATATAACAAAGGGGGGCGATTTAGAAAGTGGTATGGAAATCTTGATTTCTATGTTGATTGGGAAAATAACGGAGAGCGGATAAAGGCAGAGAAGAATTCTTGTGTAAGGGGTGAGGAATTTTACCTTCAGCAAGGTATAACTTGGTCTGATGTAACCTCAGGAAAGCTGTCCGGGCGGTTGATGCCAGAGGGATGCATTTTTGATGCATCCGGCCCTTCCGCTTTTTTTAGTAAGCCAGATCTACTTTATGTTGGCCTGGCTTTACTGAATACTAAGTTTGCTGATAATTGGTCAAAAATACTTAACCCAACTTTGCATTTTCAATCTGGTGATTTCAGAAAACTAACTCTGTCAGCTTTATTCATTTCGGATGAAACTATAAAGGTTGCAAAAGCATTGGTAGGGATTGCCAAAGTAGATTGGAATTCATATGAAACATCTTGGGATTTCATCAATCTTCCGCTGTTGGAATCTTCATGTCGTTCGTCTTCGCTTAAGGCAAGCTACGACCAACTCAGCGTCCGTTGGCGAGAACTGACGCTGGAGATGAAATCGCTCGAAGAAGAAAACTATCGTATCTTCATTAATGCCTATGGCTTGCAAGATGAACCGAGGCCGGATGTGTCTTTGAGCGAAATCACATTAACCTGCAACCCGCACTATCGCTACGGTGGCGACAAGACCGAAGCCGCGCTGGAAGTACTGGTGCTGGCCGACACGATGAAGGAGTTCATTTCCTACGCCGTGGGCTGCATGTTTGGCCGCTACAGCCTCGACAAGCCGGGGCTAATTCTCGCCGACCAAGGCGAGACACTGGCGGATTACCTGCGGCAAGTGCCGGACTCAACCTTCCCAGCCGATGCCGACAACGTCATCCCGATACTCGATGGCGACTGGTTTACCGACGACATGGCCGAGCGTTTCCGCAGCTTTCTGCGCGCGACCTTTGGAGGCGAACACTACGAGGAAAACCTCCAGTTCATCGTTAATGGACTGAACGTAAAGAAAAAGAAGGACTACACGCTACGTGAGTACTTCCTTTCTGAGTTCTACAACGATCACATAAAGCGCTACAAGAAGCGCCCCATCTATTGGCTGTTCTCCAGCCCCAACGGCACGTTCAACGCGTTGATCTACATGCACCGATATCGCCCAGACACGGTAAGTGTGGTGCTGAATGACTACTTGCGTGAGTTCCGCACAAAGTTGGCTGCACGCAAGAGCCATCTGGACCAGGTGAGCATCAGCGGCAACGCCTCGGCTGGTGAGAAGACCAAGGCGCTGAAGGAGATTGAAGACTTGAAAAAGAACATCGCCGAGTTGGAGAGTTACGAACGAGATGTGTTGTACCCGCTGGCTACGGAGCAGAAAAAAATCGATCTCGATAAGGGCGTGAGGTACAACTATGGCTTGTTTGGCGTAGCGCTGAAGAAGATTGTTGGGTTAGATGCGCCAGAGGATTGAGGATGGAAAATCGCATAGCCCTGGCGCTGGCCAAAAAATTTGAAGCAACTCGCATCGTCTTCTGGTACGACACCAAGGAAGAGTTACGCTCCGACTTTGACGCGCTGGCATTGCCCGGTGTGCAGAAGCTGGAGATTGCCAACAACGAGTTTGGCATCAAGCACCGTATCTTGCGTGAGGAGCCAGAGAGCAAGTTCCTGATTTACAAGCCGGGACCGCAACCGGCCGATTTGGACAACTGGTTGCTGGATGTGCAACTGGCCCATGACGAGTTTCGTACCGATCAGGTGGCTTTGTGGCTGGCTGAGCTGGAACTGGGCCTTGAGTTTGTCGATGTGGCACAGGCCCATGCCGAGTTCTTCAAGGCGGGCAAACGCAAAGAGGTATTGAAGCGCTGGCTGAAGCCTGACGACACGCAAGGGGCGCTGCGCATGAAGATGCTGGCGGTGTGCACGGGGGGCGAGCCACGTCTAGATGCCGTGTTGGAACACCTGCTGGGCGAACTGGCAGAACACAAAGACGACAAAATAAAGCTTATCCACCGTTGCGGCTTGGATGGTTTTTTGTGGGAGCAGATGGAGCGAGCCTTTGGCTACGTGTCTGAAACGCCGAGCATTCGCGACTTTGTGGTGGAGCTGTTCAAGTCGTGCTTTGCCATGGGCACGGAGCGCACTGCCAAGATGTCTGCCGATGCCTTGGTGTTCCTGAAGCGCTGGAAAGACAGCCGCCAATACGAAGCCAGCTTTGAGGCCTTGTCGGCTGAATGTGCCGATGCATTGGGCATTGAACAAGACTTGGCTAAACGCGACTTTCGCAGTTTGGTGGAGCTGGATTACTTCCGGCTGATTGACCAGAAGATTATTTCAGACTTGGTCCAGCAGGTGACCTCACGCACGGTGTCTGCGGCTGATGTGGCGCAGTGGGTACGCCTGCGGCGGCAAGGCCACTGGCACGCTGATTTTGCGAGTCTTTATGGCGCCCTTGAGATGGCGGCAGAGTTCATTCGTAACCTCGATGAAGCCACGCTGGCGATGGACTCGTTGGCTGATGGCGTGTTGCGGTACAGCCAGTCTTGGTTTCGGCTGGATCAGCTGTATCGCAAGTTTATATTTCATATTCGCGAGGCAGGTGAGGTCACGTTGATGGCAAGCCTGGCCGAGCAAATTGAGAACCTTTACACCAATAGCTATCTAGTAAAGTTGAACAACCGTTGGCAGCCGTTTGTGGACGATACGCGCCACTGGGACGCACCTCCTGTGCCCTTGCAGCGTAACTTCTTTACGCGCTGGGTTCAGCCATTTCTGGAAAAGGACAACAAGGTCTACGTCATCATTTCGGACGCGTTCCGCTACGAAGTGGGCGAAGAGCTTCTGACTTTGATCCGCCAAGAAGATCGTTTTGATGCCGACATTGAGCCAGCGTTGTCCATGCTGCCAAGCTACACGCAATTGGGCATGGCAGCGCTGTTGCCCAACAAGGAACTGATGCTGACCGGCGATGAATCTGGCGGTGTGCAGGTAGACGGCCAAAGCTCCCGTGGCACGGACAACCGGCACAAGATTCTGAACAAGATCGCTGCCAAAGTTGGGAAAGCAATTCAGGCCAAAGACCTGCTGGAAATGGGTAAGGAAGACACCCGTGCCCTGCTGCGCGATAACGATGTAGTCTACATCTATCACAACCTGATCGACAAGACCGGCGATACGCGAGACACTGAAGAGCGCGTGTTCAACGCCGCCGAAGAGACGTTGCAAGAACTGCTGCGACTGATCAAAAAGCTGACCGGGGCCAACGCCAGCAACTTGTTAGTGACGGCAGACCATGGTTTCATCTACCAAAACCGCACGTTGGCAGAGAGCGATTTTCTGGCGGGCGATGTGGAAGGTGATTCGATTCTTTACCGTGACCGACGCTTTGTGCTGGGCCGGGGCCTGAAAGAAAACACCAGCCTGAAGTCGTTCACCTCGGCGCAGTTGGGCCTGACCGGCGACATGGAAGTACAGATCCCGAAGTCGATTCATCGTCTGCGCCTGCAAGGCTCCGGTAGCCGCTTTGTGCATGGCGGGGCCACCTTGCAGGAGTTGGTGATTCCTGTCATTAAGATCAATAAGAAGCGGCAGAGCGATGTGTCGGTGGTTGACGTGGACATTTTGCGCGGAACAACCTCGACCATCACATCAGGCCAGCTGGCCGTGGTGATGTATCAGTCGCAGGCGGTGACCGAAAAAGTGCAGGCGCGCACGCTACGTGCCGGCATCTACACCCACTCGGGTGACTTGATCTCTGATAGCCACGAACTGACGTTTGACTTGACGTCAGAAAACCCCCGCGACCGCGAGTCGCATGTTCGTTTGGTATTGACCCGCAAAGCCGATGAGGTCAACGGCCAAGAGGTTGTGTTGCGGCTGGACGAAAAACTGGCAGGCACCAGCCATTACAAAGAATACAAGTCGCTGCGCTATCTGGTGCGGCGCTCTTTTACTAGTGATTTTGATTTCTAAGGGACAGGATTCCCATGAGCGCACTTGACCAGAAAATAAACCAGCACTTCCCCGGTCTGGTGGTTCGCAAAGACCTCGTGAAAACGGTCAAAGGCAATGCGATTGTTCCATCGTATGTGCTGGAGTACTTGCTGGGCCAGTACTGCGCGACCAACGACGAAGCTACGATCCAGACCGGCATCGAGACCGTGAAGGACATCTTGGCGAAGCACTATGTGCACCGCAATGAATCCGGGCTAGTCCGCTCGACGATCAAAGAGAAAGGACGCCATAAAGTCATCGACCGCGTCAGCGTGTCACTCAATGACAAGACCGATGCTTACGAGGCTGAGTTTGCCAACCTTGGCGTCAAAAATGTCGTGGTGGATTCGGCCACCGTTAAGAAGCACCCTAAGCTCTTGGTCAGTGGTGTGTGGTGCATCGCCGATGTGGAGTACGCGTTCACGGAGGACAAGAACGCCAGCCCGTGGATCATGGGATCGCTGAAACCAATCCAAATGTCGAACTTTGACATGGATAGCTATCTGACGGCACGCAAGCAGTTCACCACCGACGAGTGGATCGACCTGCTGATTCAGAGCGTAGGCTTTAACCCGGAAATGTTTGGCAAACGGAACAAGCTTAGTCAGCTTGTGCGGCTGATTCCGTTTTGCGAGCGCAACTACAACCTGATCGAGCTGGGTCCTAAGGGCACCGGCAAGTCGCACATCTACTCAGAGTTTTCACCGCACGGAATGCTGATCTCGGGCGGCGAAGTGACGGTGCCTAAGCTATTCGTGCATAACGGCACCGGAAAAATTGGTCTGGTGGGCTACTGGGATGTGGTCGCTTTTGATGAGTTCGCAGGCAAGCAAAAGCGTGTGGACAAGTCCTTGGTGGACATCATGAAGAACTACATGGCAAACAAGTCGTTCTCGCGTGGTGTGGAAACCTTGGGAGCGGAGGCTTCCATGGCCTTCGTCGGCAATACCGAACACACGGTGCCGCATATGCTCAAGCACTCAGACTTGTTTGATCCGCTGCCCGAGAAATTTCATGACTCCGCCTTCCTGGACCGCATCCATTACTACATCCCCGGCTGGGAGATGGACATCATCCGTGGCGAGATGTTCTCCAGCGGGTACGGCTTTATCGTGGACTATCTGGCGGAAATCCTGCGCGCACTGCGGAACCATGACTTTTCGGATCGCTACACGCAGCACTTCACGTTGGCTTCCGACATTTCCACACGCGACCGAGACGGTATCAACAAGACCTTTTCGGGCCTGATGAAGATCATCTACCCGCAGGGCGAGGCATCACAAGAAGAGGTCGAAGAACTTTTGCGCTGCGCTATCGAAGGCCGCAAGCGAGTCAAAGATCAGCTCATGCGGATTGACGCTACCTATTCAAAAGTCCGGTTCTTCTACGAAGACAAAGCAGGCAAGTCATGCGCTGTGACGACGTTGGAAGAAAACGAATATCCGGGCCACTATAACCGTGTTGTTGGCGATGGCTCAGAACCTACCGCCAACGATGAAGCTTCTCCGCAAGTCGATGTACCAGCGCTGGAAACCATAGCGCCCACTCCGGCCAAAGTCGTCGCTGAAGAGCTGACCGAGCAGCATCTTACCTTTCAGGAAAACCAGCGTGGGCTGTCGTTCGAACGCCTGTTTGGCCCATATCTACGGGGTGCCAAAACGATCACGCTAACAGACGCATACATTCGACTGTTTCACCAAGTGCGTAATCTCATGGAGCTGCTGGAAACCGTTGCCAAGGTCAAGAACAAGGAAGAGGACATTAAGTTTCACTTAATTACCCGTGAGGACGAATTCAAAGGTGTGCAGCAGCGGGAGTACCTAGAGAAGATCACGGAGTCGTCGTCGGCAGTTGGCATCGAATTCACGTGGGCATATGACACGTCAGGCACCATCCATGCGCGCCATATCGTCACAGACCATGGCTGGAAAATCCTGCTGGATCGAGGGATTGATGTTTTCCAGCACTACGATATGAACGATGCCTTTGCCTTTGCCAACCGGTTGCAGCAGTTCCGCCAATGCAAGGCGTTTGAGGTAACTTTTCTGAAAACCTCAGCCAACGAGTAGTCTGCGGCACCTTGTTGATCTGTTCTCAACAGTTCAATAAACGGTGGTTTTGAAGACACCTGGAACCAGGACACTGACCGGTGCTCTTTTTTGGCGGGATCTGTCAATCAGCCCGTCCACCAATCGAGGTCAATCACGTGGCGCCTTTACTCTTGATAAAAACCGTTATCAATAGTAAATGGACGTCGACCCAAGTGTGTTGGAGCAGTGGGCTGCGGCGTTTGACAATACCTATATTGGGCATTATGATGCCTTTTATGGGTATTTATGCAGATGCACTTTTTACGAAGACACAACAGCGGGTGCTGGCGGTGTTGTTTGGTCAATCCCAGCGGTCGTTTTACGCCAATGAAATTATCGGGTTGGCGGGGTCGGGGTCCGGCGCGGTGCAGCGGGAATTGGCGCGCTTGGAATCCTCCGGTCTGGTGACGGTGCACCGGGTCGGCAATCAGAAGCATTACCAGGCCAACCACGCCGCGCCGATCTTTGACGAACTGCGCGGTATTGTCCTGAAAACCTTCGGCGTGGTCGATGTGCTGCGCGCCGCACTGCAGCCTTTGTGGCCGCTAGTGGATGTGGCGTTTGTCTACGGTTCGCTGGCCAAAGGCACCGAGCATGCCGGCAGTGATGTGGACTTGATGGTAATTGGACGGGTGCCGTCGAACACGGAATTGCTGGAAGTGCTGTTGCCTGCCCAGGCGCAGCTGGGTCGGGTGGTGAATCCAACCCTGTATACACCGGGCGAGTTTGCGCAACGCGTGCACGATGGCAAGTCATTCATCATGCGCGTGCTGGAGCAGCCCAAAATCTTTGTCAAAGGATCGGAACATGACGTTTCCCCACTCGGCAGCGCTGGCGAATCTGGCGCGCATCGGCAAGCTCAAGGCGGAGCCGCCTGATGCGCGGGAGCGGGCTGGCCTGTTGCGCTCGGCCACCGTGCGATTGCAGGATGCCAGACAACCCATCCTCTCATTGGAAAGCCGCTTTGACCTGGCCTACAATGCCGCGCATGCGGCCGCGTTGTCGGCCCTGCGGGTGCATGGCTACCGCAGCGAAAACCGCTACCTGGTCTTTCAGTGTCTGGAGCATACGCTGGGGTTTAAGCCGCAGCAGTGGCTATTGCTCAACCAGGCACACACCAAACGCAACCTGGCCGAATATGAGGGTGACCTCGATGTCACAGAGGGCTTCGTCGAGGAGCTGATCGAGCATGTCGCGTCCTTGATTGCTGCAGCGCAGGCGCTGGAGACCCCATCATGATGGAAAACGCATCGCCGGCATTGGCACCGGGTGCGGTGACGCAGGGACGCGCACTGACCGCCGCCCAGTTTCATCAGCTGGCCGACGTGCCGCCGGCGCTGACCTGGTTCGCCAACATCGCCAATCCGCAGACACGCCGCGCCTACCAGAGCGATCTGCAGGAATTCATGGCGTTCGCCGGCATCGACCGGCCGGCGCAATTCCGGATCGTCACGCGCGCGCACTTGCTCGCCTGGCGCCGGGATCTGGAACACCGCGCCTTGTCCGGCGCGACGATCCGGCGCAAGCTGGCCGCCTTGTCCTCCTTGTTCGACTATCTGTGCGAAGCCAATGCGGTTGTCAGCAATCCGGTCAAGGGCGTGAAGCGCCCGAAGATGGAAAGCCTGGAGGGAAAGACGCCGGCGATTGGCGACCACCAGGCGCGATCACTGCTCAATGCGCCCGACGCCTCCACGCTGCAGGGGCAGCGCGACCGCGCGATTCTGTCCACCCTGCTCTATCATGGTTTGCGCCGTGCCGAGCTGTGCGCACTGACCGTCGGCGATGTCCAGCAACGGCGTGGCGTCGCGCATCTGCGCATCCACGGCAAGGGCGGCAAGCTGCGCTACGTGCCGCTGCATCCCGGTACCGCCGAGGTCATCGATGCCTATCTGCAGGGGGCCGGCCACGCCGGCGATGGCCAGGGCGCGTTGTTCCGGCCGCTTAAAAACAATGTGCATCAGAATGGGCGGGCATCAATTACCGCCGATGGCGTCTACAAGATGCTGGCCGGTTACGCGGCATCGTTAAAGATGGATATCGCCGGCTTCGGGCCGCATGCGTTGCGCGCGACCGCCGCCACCAATGCGCTCGATCATGAAGCCGATATCGCCAAAGTGCAGGAGTGGTTAGGACACGCAAATATTTCGACTACCCGCATTTATGATCGCAGGAAGATGCGACCTGAAGATAGCCCAACATTTAAGGTTGCTTATTAAATTCCGGAGACGCATAGCGTTCAGAGGTTTTTCATTGCCCAGGCATAGAAACGAGCAGAAAAGATTATTATGAAAACTATACGTCCCAGTAAAATCTGTTTCGAAAGAGCAATACCGTTGATAATCGATGATTTGACGTGATCCAACCGATCAGAAATGCCGCCAAAGACAAGTTTTGAAAGATGCAAGTGTTGAATCCTGAAATTCTAAAATGGGCACGGGAAACTGCGGGGTTAAACCTGGAGGATGCCGCCCATGCGCTCGGCATGACTGCAGTCGGACGTCTTGCTGCTTTAGAAGCAGGCGAAGAAGTGCCATCCCGTGCAGTTTTACTGAAAATGTCTAAGCAATACAGGCGGTCTCTGCTGACTTTTTACCTTGCGACCCCCCCGAAAAAAGGGGATAGAGGACAGGATTTTAGAACCGTTACACCTGATCGTTCCATAGCGTCGGATGCCCTTCTTGACGCCCTTATTCGCGATCTTCGCGCGCGGCAAAGTCTTGTTCGCTCCACTCTGGAAGACGAAGAAGTCGAGCCACTCGCATTTATTGGTTCAACAAAAATGGCTGATGGGATCGCTGCGACGCTACAGTCAATTCAGCACGCTTTGCAGCTCAATCTTGCTGACTTCAGAGCACAAAAAAAAGCGGAAGATGCCTTTTCCTTACTGCGAGAGCGTGCAGAAACGGTCGGTATTTTTGTTCTCCTGATTGGAAATCTCGGTAGTCATCACTCGGCCATACCTGTTGAAACTTTTCGAGGCTTTGCAATTGCCGACCCAATTGCACCGTTCGTTGTCATTAACGATCAAGATGCAAAAACTGCATGGTCGTTCACCCTGCTACATGAAATAGCCCATTTATGTCTTGGAGCTACTGGCGTCAGTGGCGCACCGTCGGATGTGGCCATTGAACAATTTTGTAATGATGTAGCAGGCGAATTTTTACTTCCCAAGGCCGAGCTCGGCAAAATCAAGCTTGATGCCAGTTGGGGCCTGGATGCCTCTATAGAAGCTATTTCGCAATTTGCTGAGGATAGAAATTTAAGCAGGTCCATGGTGACCTACAAGCTCTATAGAGCAGGTTTCATTTCTTGGAATAATTGGCATGCATTAGACTCGAAACTTCGGGAAATGTGGGCGCAAGAAAAAGCGAAGATTAAGGCGAAGCCCAAGACGAGTGATTCTGGTCCTAGCTATTACGTTGTGCGTCGTCATCGTCTGGGAAAAGCAATGCTGGAGTTTGCAAGCCGCACGGTCAGTTCAGGAGCTTTATCACCTGTTAAAGCTGCCAAAATTCTCGGTGTAAAACCAAGAAGTGTTCATCCGTTGTTGGTAGACGTTTCCCGCTCTGGCCTTAGGGCCAGTACCGGAGGAAATGTTTAATGCTGTATTTACTAGATGCGAGCGTTTTGATAACAGCGAACAATTCTTATTATCCTGTCGATCAAATTCCTGAATATTGGGAATGGCTTCTGCACATGGGTCAGTCCGGACGCATAAAAATTCCGTTGGAAATTTTTGAAGAAATAAAAGACGGCCCAAAGGATGCGGAAAAGGATTTGCTGTTTTCCTGGATACAGCAGGACGAAAGCAAAAAAGCCCTCATTCTTGATGAGCAGGTTGATATTGCTAATGTTCAGACCGTTGTCATTACTGGCTATGGAGCTGATTTAACCGATGATGAAGTTGAGCAGATAGGACGAGATCCGTTTTTGGTTGCGTATGCGATGACATACAAAGAAGACAGATGCGTCGTGACTGTCGAAGTGTCCAAGCCATCCAAAAAAAGACAAAACCGCCATCTGCCCGATGTATGCAAAGACGTCGGTGTGCGTTGGTGCGACCCGTTTGTCCTCAATCGAGATTTAGGTTTCCGTACAAACTGGAAAATGAGAGCCTAGTTGAGCAAGGAAGGGGGTGGCGGAAAGTCCAGCTAAAATCCGATGAAACGTTCAGCGCCGTCTTCCTGGGAAAGGGATCATGAAGAAATTTGAACCTCCTGCCCTGCATGCAGCAATCATTATGGGTGAAGATCCTTTTCTAATTGCGCGGCTATCGGCACTGATCGCACAGAAAGGCAAATACCTTTCAATCATCGACGGACCCAGGGTCACTCGTCCAGATGCGGAGGCCGAAGTCATTAGGCGCAAAAATGCTGTCGCTCGCACGAGGGCTAAGAAGATCATCATCGCTGGGATACCTGGTGAAATTGCTGGGCGGTTCGCACCGCACTTTCCATCCCACATGACCATCAACGTTGATCATGTGGGCCAGGCTACCAATACGGTCCTGGGTATTCGGGTGAGAAGCGGCACTCCAATCCAGTGGGGTAATACCAATATCGGGGTCGGTCTGCTTCGTGCGTTGCAGACAAAGGTGCCCATTGAATTTACCGACATACCTAGTGAAGCGCGATATGCGGCGCCGCAAGGTGATCATCTTGTCGTGTGCGAGGACGACAACGAACTGTCGCAGGTGATCGCAGCCAACTATGCATATTCTATCGGGGCAGGGCTTTGTCTTATCAAAACTGTAGACAAGGATGAAGCTGAAACGCTATGTGAAGAGTTCTACGGTGCTTACGACAATCGCCACGAGTCGATGTCATCGATTTTGGGGAGACTTAGTGAGCGGCTTAAGGTTCTCTCTGGCGACATCCCAATGTCCGGTGTCCGCGGTATAACCTTCATTTCAAAAGCAATACCGTGGGGCTTCGCCTTCCGGGAGGTGCCGACTACGCATTTGTTCAGTTATCCCGACCTGGGAATTTCGATCATCAATGGTGTGGCAGCAGAACAGCAGAACTCTCCAAGAATGCGGGTGGCTGCCGTGATCGATCCTGCGACCATTCCATCGACCGAAGTGGAAAAAATGGCCGTGGCTCTGGCGAAAAAGGGTGTTCTGGTTCGTGGTTTTCGTGGTCCCAGTGCAACCGTCAATGGGGTTGTAAGCCCAAACCGGCGGAATTTGTCCAGTTTGCCAAAATCCGTGGCTACTCCCAATCAATCCCAGCCACAATAGTCTCCAAATCAATCGGTTTTCGTTTGTCACGAAATGCGTAATGCCCAAGGAAGTGCAGGTGCTGCCATGCTGCAGGTGAAATTCGCCTGAGCAAGTCGATCGACTTTTCGTTGCCGCCTGCCAAATATCTGCTCAGCAGCCCGGACAGCAGTATGGAGTTGTAAGCGATCACGACATTGGCAATCAATCGACCACAGTGGTTGCTGACCGCCACGTCCAGGTCAGTGCGCCCTGTCAGTTCCTTTTTGCCGTTCACCTGGGCGATGGTGGAGCGCAACTGATGGTAGGACTCGATGCGGTTTTCCGATCGGTGGACGTCGCGCTGCAATTGCGGGTCGCGTAGGTAACGGAGCGTGTAGATGCTGCGAATCAGCTTGTCGAATTCGAAGATGGCCTTGCGCGTGCGGTGATGCCCGGACAAGGTACAGATTTTGCGCATAAGGACGCTTTGGCTCATATCCTTGAGACCCAGCGTGGCGGCAATGTGATCCATGTTGGCTTTCTCCGATGTAATCAGGCTGCGGTCAATTTGACCCACCGGCTGAATCAGGAAATCAGAGTAGGCCTGACCAGGGCCACAATAGAGGTGTTTCGTCTGGGCATGCAAATTGGTGAAGCGCGGTGCCAAGTTCATGCCGAACCAATGCAGGATGGCGAAGTTGGCCATGTTTATGCAGTGCATGTCGCCGGTGATCGTGGTCGGCCTGATGTCGGACGTGTTGTTGTAGCAGATATCGAATACCCAATAGCTCTCATGCTGGTTTGCGCCCAACATTTCAGTTTGCAATGCTACATGGTTGGCCAGCAAGGTAAAGGCGACAACCCCGCGATCCTTGCCAAAATACTTGCGCGCATGGCGTGCCTTGAGTGTTGGTGCGGCAGCGGCAAATTTCTGCCCATCAACGCTGCCGTAGAGTACATCCATGTCGATGGAGTAGTAAGGGAATATGGGCAGACTGGCGATGAAATTGCTGATCTGGTCATTCGCGCCGATCAGGGTGGCCGGGCGCAGGTGTTGCTGATGCGTGGCTTCCAGGACGTGATAGGGGATGTCACAGGTCTCGGCCATGCTGAAATTGCCATGGTTCATGGCCTGCGCAATAATCACCGCCATCAAGCTGTCCTCATCGGCGATCTTCTTGGCGTAGCGCGGCTGCAAGGGCGTCATCGCCGACAGGAAGTGACACTGCTCATTCACAAATCGAAAAATGTCGGCAATGTCGCGTGCTTGGAGCTTGGCGTAGAAGCCCTGTTGCAGCAGCTTGTCTTTGTCCGCCTTGGGACGGTGCCAGATCAGCGTTTTCTTATCGGGATCAAACTCCAAGTGTTTGAGTTTGCCGCCGCGCAGTTCCTCATTGAACGCGCGCCATTGCATATCCAGCTCGGCGAACAGGGCATCGAGTGTCACGTCAACCGGCTGGCGCAACCAAGGTATGTCCAGCGCCTTGAGTGCGTCTGCCTTAGCCTCCATGGACACCAGATCATCAGCAAAGCGCCGGTGCCGCACACTGTCATCGAGGTAAATGTCGCCTGTGTCGAGGCGCTTGCGCAGTTGCCGGTACACCCAAAATTCATACCGGTCGCCGCGCAAACCAACGGGCTCGCCATCCTCGCCAACGCTCAGCAAAAAGTCGCGCAAGCGTGTGGGTACCGTGCGCGGCGGAATTTCAGCCAGCGGCTGCTTGGCAAGTCGTTGTTGGCGGGACCAGACCTCTTTCATCCATTGCAGCGCGGCCAGCCAGGCCTTGCCACTGGCGCTGTCGCTGGCGAAATCCAGGGCCATTGCCAGCGGACGCAGATTTTTCGTGCAAAGCCCACTCTGCTTGTCCACCGCTTGCCAGCGCAAATCCATCTGACTGACTGGCGTCGAAGTCAGGAGTTCGCCGGCCGATCGCAGCTTCTCCTCAGGCATGATACCGAATGCCCGGCGGCGCACGGTGCCGAAACGTGTTCCATCGGAGAGTGTGTCATCCACGTACAGCAAGAGCAGCTCGCCAATCCGTGGCGTGGCTTGCTGCCGCTCGTTGTGTATTTTGGCTGCCTGCTGGTTGGCAACTGCCTTGGTACCTTCTTCGAGCTGCCGCGTGTGGTAGCCAAAGGCTTCCACCAAATTGTCCGTGAGTTGCCGGTAGCGCTGCCAGGCGTAACACAGCAAATAAAGGTTTGTCTGGCCTGGCTTGAATCGGCGTAAATCGTAAATGGTGTAGAAATTGGCCAGGCTGGCGTAGTAGGCGATGTTGAGTTGCGAGAGGTCAAGGCTTGGCAGCAGCGCCTTGGCGATGGCATACAAGGGCGCCAGCGTGAGGCGCTTTTGACGCTCCAGCCCCATCTGGCGGTAGCGAAAGCTCTTGGCATCCTGTTTGAGCGCGGCCAAATCGGATAAGATACTCTCTCGCACCAGCAGTTGTTGCAGCGCATCGCGTGCTGCATCGGTCACGGCCGCTTCGACCAGTTGCTCCACGCGTTCACGCTCAGCACCGAGCGCTTCCCTGATGATGGTTTGCAGCGTGGAGTAGCCTGGCCGCACGATGCGCTGGCCAATCAAAAACACCATCAATTCAGCCAGCAAAAAGGTGGGCGTCACATCCGTGCGAGCCAGCAGCTTTGCTTTGTCGCGCAATGTCGGTAGGTCATTGTCCGTCCACAGGCGATAGCCGCACAAAGCAACAATTTCCCTGCGCTGCGCGTAATATTCCTTGGCGCTCAATGGCCCTATCGTGAGCGTTTTTCCCGGGAAATACCGTTGCAGCAGGAACGCGACATCTTCTGGCGGCACATCTTCCAGAGAGAACTGGAAAAATGCCTGCTTGGCTTTGAAATAGCCCATTTGCAGCAGGCAATAGATCTGTTTCAAGATGCCCTTGCGCTGCAAAGCCAAGGAACGCTCCGCCTCGGTCATAGCAAAAAATTCAACACGCTGGAAATCGTCGAAATCGGGAATGTCATAGAGCGCCGCCTTCTCTGCTTCCGAGAGGATGGTCAATCGCTCGTTGCTGTCACCGCGCATGTGTCATTTACTTTCAGGTGTCGGCGTCGTGCGCACCGGGCCATCCGACACGGGCCAAAGTTTCAATCAACGTGGTGCGTTTGACGCCGAAGTTGCGGCACACAGCTGCCTTCGACATGCCGCCGTTCAGTGCGGCAATGATGGCGTCCTGTTTCTCGCCAACGATGGCCGCCGGCCGTCCACCGACTCTGCCACGCCGCTTGGCGGCGGCCAGACCGGCAATGACCCGCTCCTGGATCAAGGCCCGTTCGTACTGAGCTAGTGCACCGAACACATGGAATAGTAGCTCGCCCGATGCCGTGGTGGTGTCCATGCCTTCGGTGAGCGACCGGAAGGCGACCTGCTTGTCTTTCAGCGTGGTCACGATGGAGAGCAAGTGCGACAGCGAACGGCCTAGTCGATCCAGCTTCCAGACGACGAGCACGTCGCCGGGGCACACAAATTCCAGTGCCTTGGCCAAGCCCGGGCGATCATCCTTGGCACCGGAGGCATGATCTTCAAACAAGTGGCGGGCATCGATGCCTGCCGCCAGCAGCGCATCGCGTTGGAGGTCGGTGCTTTGCCGATCTGAGTCCGACGAAACGCGCATGTAGCCAACAAACATGACGGATATCCATTAAAATCAGGTTTCCGTATAGTAGCGCAAAGCGACAAGATTTTCCGTATATTTTTATGGGCATTGAGAGGGCGGTTTTGCTTGCCGTTGCTAACGTGCCGGAAAACACCTGTTTTCCGACAGTCCAAAATATTCCTAGGGAAACGCTGATTTATTCTTCCGGAACCGTTCCGTCCACGGGCGAGACCTGAGACAATATTGGCACGCCCACCAATGTCCAGTCGACCATGCAGAAGAGCTTTTCTGACCTCGAATATGCCGCCAAGAAGAAGTTGACACGGCGCGACCGCTTCCTCGCCGAGATCGACAAGGTAACGCCTTGGTCGCAACTGCATCAGTTGATCGCGCCGTTTTATCCAAAGGCTGAAGGTGCCGGACGCCCGCCGATCGGCTTGGCGCGCATGCTGCGCATGTATGTCGCCCAGCAGTGTTTCGGCCTGTCCGACGAAGGGATCGAGGACGCGATCTACGACAGCCAGGCGATTCGCGGTTTCGTCGGCATCGATCTCAATCGCGAGTCGGCACCCGACGCGACGACCTTGTTGAAGTTGGGGTGTGGGGAGCAACGGAACAGAAACTGCGGTTAAGCCTAAAAGTCATATAAACACCACATAGTCACCGAATTTTCATATAAAAGATTAGGGAACAGACTCCCTATCGGTATCGCCCGGCTCCCTAAGCGGTCGCAGTTCTCCGCGAAGCACAGATTCTGGAACCGCGAAAGAATAGCGTCCCAGCATGTTGATATGCTCATGAATCAAGGGTGACAATCGCGCCACATCTTCGTCTATCACCACGTAACCTTCACTGCGTAGCTTGTTCAAAATCGCTTCCATATAAATGGTATTCCACAATACGATGACGTTGGCGACCAGTCCCAAAGCGCCCAATTGGTCTTCCTGGCCTTCCCGATAACGCTGATGCAACTCGCCACGTTTTCCATGGAATATGGCCCGCGCCAGAGCGTGGCGGCTTTCGCCACGGTTAAGCTGGATCAGAATATTGCGGCGTTTGGTTTCATTATCGATGAAGGTCAGTGTGTGTAACGATTTCTCAATACGTCCGAATTCTGCCAGGGCTTTGGCCATTCGCGTAGGCCGGTCACCGACCTGCAGCGTGCGCATGATCCCTGTCGCCGGTATTCGTCCTAACTTCAGCGAACCGATCAATCGCAAAATATCGTCCCATTGCTCAGCGATCAGTGCCATGTTGACCCGTTGTTTCGCAATCTTGTCGAGCGGACCGTAATCGGCATCGGGATCGATGCGCCAAAACCGCGTGCCGGCGACATCGGCAAGGCGTGGACTGAAGCGATATCCCAGCAATCTAAACAGACCGAAGATGATGTCCGTATAAGCGCCCGTGTCGGTCATAATGTGGGTCGGCTGCAGCTCGGTTTGCTGTTCCAGCACGACGGCTAGTAAGACCAGGCTATCGCGCAATGTACCGGGTACCGTGATGGTATTCAAGCCAGTAAATTGGCTGGACACCATGTTGTACCAGGTAACGCCGCGGCCTATACCAAAATACTTGGGATTTGGTCCGGCGTGCACGGTGCGCACCGGAACTACGAAACGCATGCCATCAGCAGAAGCGACTTCGCCTCCGCCCCAGGCATGCGCCAATCCGATCTTGTTTTGCGCCGACACCAGACGCATGTTCGCGGCAATCAGCGTTTCATCGCGAATGTAATTTTGATTGACCCAAGACAGTCGATCACGTCGCAGGGCCGCGACATCTTGCCGCACCAAAGGCTCAAATCCGGTGTTGCACGATTCGGCCAGTAATACGGCGCAGACACTGGTGACCAAGTCGGCCGCCCGCGCCTCGCGTTCGCTCACATGCGTGAACGCCTCCGCAAAATCGGTACGGGCGGCAATCTCAAGCAGAATTTCCGGCACATCGACACGCGGCAGACGCGCCGCCACTTCTGCTCGCAATGCCAGCAAGGAAGATGGCTCTTCGATCTTGTCAAGCGGACTCAGAACGAGATCATGTTGCTCGTTATTGCACACAATGCGCACAGCCGGATTTTCCGGCAGGCGTGTCGCCACAGCGCGATACGTTTGATCCAGTTCTGTCGCCAAGCCCGCCAGCACCGGTGTGACGTCCGGAGAAAATCCGAGCGTGCGGCAAATAACCGGTCGCGCCGCCGTCCAGTCGGCGTCTGACAATAATCCTTTGCGCGGATCGGCGTAGCGCCAACTTGGGTCAGCAAATACATCGCGTCGGCGCAATGCAGAACGCAACTGATCAAGCGCACAAAACATATACGCTCGTTGATCCAGCCGGCCCTCTCCCGGGATCACATGCGGTAACCATGCTTTCGTCACGATCGCCATCGGCGGATCGATCTTCCGTTTATGATCGATTTCATGCACATGCAGATATTTGATGGCTTCCAGCACAGTGCGGCCGGCGGGTCCGGCACCAAAATGGATATGTTGCAGTAGTGAAGGCAAAAATCGCCGCACCCTACGATAACGGGCGTGTAGTTCCCGATAAAAAACGTCTTGTGACGGCCGAACTAAGGTGCTCACCTTTTGCATAGCTTCAGCGAGTCGTTCCTGTTGAATTTTTTCGAACACCATTGCGCGCAACTTTTTATCGGGCAATTCGACGTCGAGCAGAAATGCACAAGCCTGCGCCAACACCGTCGCTGCCGCATCCAGATCTTTCAGACTGCGCAGGCGCGCTTTTTGATCAGCTTTCATCGCGCCGCTGAACAACTGACGCAGCAATATTTCCATGACTTCCAACGCATCGTCCTGCGCTGTGGCTTCCAGCGTATAAACGAAAGCCACCAGCGTTGCCATGCGGCGTGCCTCAGGCAGTCTAGACACCGCCGTGACTTTCGATGTGTTGGCGAAGCGGGCCAACGCGGCAATGCGACTCGGCGGAATTTTCGCCGTCCCCGGCAACGTAATTTCTAACGCACGGATGGCCTCGATGCGCAAAAGAGCGCGCACCAGCGCCGAGGCACTGACCATAACCGGACCGGTACGCAGTCGGTCAAGCGTCGAATTGCGGTTGCCTGCCGGAACCGTGAGTAAGTCATCTAACCGCATACGCTGTTCGAGACTCAGTCCGTGCGACAACATGCGCCAAAGCCGCGCTTCCACGCGCTGCCGTAATCGCGCGATGAAACGTTCCAGCACGGTCGCGCCTGGCAGTAGAACCTTGCCGGTCAATAGCCAAGTAGTGGCGCGCTCGAACAGCACGCTCGGCCGATCGGTTCCGGTCCAGCACAAGGCATAGAGCCATCGCCCCAGACGGAAACCAACCGGATACTCGGTAAATTCCCGGTAGCCGTAATGCCTGCGTATTTCAGCCGCGTGTTCCCAGCGTTGCCGACTATTGCGGTATTTTGAAAGGCAATCGCCATCGTCAATCGCCAGTTGCTGGCTCAGTATCCTGATAACTTCGTTGGGGACGTCCGCCGGATCATCGAGAAAGGTACCGAGAAACCGGACGGTGGCGAGTTGAAGTGCAAATCCAAGCCTGGTGTGTTTTTCCCGACGCGTATTGATCAACGCATGATCGGTGTCGTCCAGATGAAAATAGCGTGAGAGTTCGTCTGCGGTAGGCGGACCATCGTAACGGCCATGGCTCCGAATCTGACTAGGAGTAAGAAAATTAACAGGCACAATAAATGATCATAAGAACGTGGGTCGAATGGGTCGAATGGGTGTCACATTTTTATAGATTATAGCCCTTTGTATGTCATACAATAAATAACCGGTTAAGTGACAAATTTTGTTGAAGAAGTAATACTGCGGGACAATGTCACATAATCGACCGTATAAGTGACAAGTGAGTGACAGGTAAAAATATGCTAATTGGCTACATGCGCGTATCAAAGGCGGACGGCTCCCAGAACACCAACTTGCAGCACGATGCTATGGTGGCTGCTGGCGTCGATCCAAAACATCTTTATGAAGACCAAGCTTCTGGCAAACGAGAAGATCGCCCCAGCCTCACCGCATGCCTCAAAGCATTGCGCGAAGGCGATACCTTGGTGGTGTGGAAACTGGATCGGCTCGGCCGGAATTTACGTCATCTTATCAACACGGTGCATGATCTAACCGGTCGAGGTGTGGGACTCAAGGTGTTATCCGGACATGGTGCAGCAATCGATACCACGACCGCCGCTGGCAAACTGGTCTTTGGTATCTTCGCCGCGTTGGCTGAGTTCGAACGAGAACTCATTTCCGAACGTACCATTGCCGGGCTGGCTTCGGCACGCGCCCGGGGCCGAAAAGGTGGGAGACCATTCAAAATGACACCTGCCAAGCTGCGTTTGGCAATGGCTGCCATGGGGCAGCCTGAGACAACCGTAGGCGATCTTTGCGAAGAAATGGGAATTACCCGGCAGACGTTGTATCGGCACGTTTCTCCTCAGGGAGAACTCCGGCCGGACGGCCAGAAATTGCTATTAAAGGGCTAATTAGGTGTGAGTCTTATAGTCCACCCAAAATCTGCTTCATAAAGTTGATTGCTCGACAAAATAAAATTATCGATCACATATCAAGTCAACTTTATGACGATTCATTTCCTGATTTCACTATTCCATGCTAAATCCTTATCTACCTTTCCTGCCACCGAATACAGTGCACCTGGCGCATTGCGCGTCTGGCGAAATGTATCCAATGATTCGCCGCGCATGGCGGCATAAATATGCAGGTTGGACACTCCGACGACTGCTCCTAGCTTTTCTAACAAAAAGAAAATAACGCCGTAGTGAATCATGGCCCGCCAGTCGCGCTCAGTGATCATCTTCCGTTCTACCTCGGTCAATCCTGCTTCCGCGAAGGTGCTCTCGGCATCGCTGAGAAAACGCACCCGAAAATCTGGCTCTACCAGTTGATGGAGATACTTGTTTATGCGGTAGGTCCGCACGCTGGTCTCAAGCGTGTACGGATAGGTCCCGGGCAAGTTTTCGATACCCGCTAATTGGTGATTCATGTGCTTCAGATGTTCTTCACGGGCGCGCGCAGTGACAGCCTCTGACGCGGTAGCGTCGTTCTCATACAGCGCAACGGCGATGCCGGTCATGGACGGCAGGTAGTAGTCTTTATGCAGGCACTTGATGTGACTTGACATAGCGCCGCGCATGATGAGCCACATGATGACCTCGGCGCTTTCAAATCCGCCTAGCCGCGCAAAATCGGCATGGGTCATGTTGGTGAGGGATTCAGGGTCGTTTTCAATCAGGTTCAGAAATTCGTGGTCCCACGGGGTATTGTTAAATCCGGCGCGCTCACCATGTACTTGGTGGGATAGTCCACCGGTGGCAACCAGTACGACCTTTATATCGTCGGGATAGCTTTCAATTGCACGTCGCAACGCATGACCCAGCTTGTAACAACGGCGTGCGGATGGCACCGGGAATTGCAGCACGCCCACCTGCAGTGGCACGATGGCACCGGGCCAGCTTGGTGTGTTTGGCCACAGAATAGAGAGCGGAGAAAAGCACCCGTGGTCCAGCCCTTTATCCTGGAAAAAAGACATATCGAACTCGTCGGCCATGAGCGACGCACCGATATGCCGCGACAGTGCGGGGTGGCCGTCGACTGGCGGCAATGCACGCGCACCGCCGCCTTCATCTGCAACCCGCCAGGAATCACCGATGCCGAGTGCGAACGCAGAATAATGATCGAAGAAGAAAGAGGTGACGTGATCGTTGTAGATCATCAGAATCACATCTGGTTTTTTTTCCGAAAGCCATTGCCTGACCGGTTCGTAAGCCTTGAAGATGGGAGCCCAAGCTGGGTCCTGTTGCTTGCCGGTATCCAGCGCAAAGCCAATCGTGGGAGTGTGGGATGACGCTATCGCGCCGATGATGGTGGCCATAATGAGCTCCTGATCCGCGCGTAGGCACAGACTTAATGTGTAGAAAGGAAAAATGCGATAGTCATATTGCGCCAGTTCCAATGGAATTGCCGGACAAACGGAGAGCGGGGCGTACCTGCTTAACGTTCATCCGGCATGCCTTATGCGCTCGCGGTGCGGGGGGCAAACTTGGTGAAAACAATTGAAAATGCTGCAATCATCGCGGGCACTGCAAGAATAGCGATGACCGCGCTGAATCCCCATCCCATCGATAGCATTAGACCACCGGCAAACGAGCCGGAGATGCTGCCAAAGCGGCCGATGCCCAACATCCAGCTCACGCCCGTCGCTCTCACTGCAGTCGGATAGCATGCCGGTGCGAAAGCATTCATGCCGGTCTGCGCACCGCTCATACAGAAGCCCGCAAGCAGTACATATACGCCGAACAAGCTTGAGACGACGCTGCCCGAAGCCAGCAACACAATGAATATCGCTCCGCCAATATATGCCGTTGCAATAACACGGTTCGGCGTCAATTTATCCATGTAGTAACCTACGACCAAAGCACCAACGGTGCCACCGAGCTGGAACAGCGCGGTGAGATTTGCGGCACGCTCGATTGGCAGGCCAGCATCTTTAATAAGCGTCGGCAACCAGCCGCTGAGAAGATAGATGACCAGCAATCCCATGAAATAGGTAACCCATAGCGCGATCGTCATCTTGCGATAGGACGGCGACAGTAATGCTTTTACAGGCATGCCTTTTTGTACCGGTGGTTCATTGAGAACGAAGCGCGTACCGCTGGAAAAGCTGCCACCGCAAACTTTCCGCAGGGTACGCGCGATCTTGTCACTGGGAAAGTTTCGTACTACCAAAAAGCGTGCTGATTCAGGTATGAGCCACAAATAAAATGGCAGACAGGCCAATGGAATCGCACCGCCGACCATCAACACCGTGCGCCATCCGTAATGCGGCAACAACGCCGCGGCACCGAACCCGACCAGAGCCGAACCGAGATTAAACCCGGTGAACATCAACGCCAACAACGTGCTGCGTGACCGCTCGGGCAGATACTCCGATAACAGCGTGGTAGTGCTCGGCATGGCCGCACCTAACCCAAGTCCGGTCAGAAAGCGCAGAACAGACAACGATGTCACGCCTGTACTGTAGGCGCTCAGGATACTGAATATGCTGAACAACGCCACGGCGGTCATTAATAATTTTTTGCGACCGAATCGGTCCGAGAGAGGGCCGACAAGCAATGCACCGACAGCCAGACCGAGTGGGGCGGCGCTCATCACAAGACCAAAGACCGCACGGCTAATACCCCACTCTTTGGTGATCCCCGGCGCGAGAAAACCCATGATGGCGACATCCATACCATCAGTCGCCACGATGAGAAAGCAAAGCCCAAGCAATAACCATTGGTAACCGGTCATTTTCCGGTCATTAATATAAGCCCGAACATCGAGCGTTTGAGAAGGTGTCATTTCGTCTCCTGAGAGAAATTCAATTATTGTTTTTGTAATTTATGGGGCTAATTACCGCAGTAGCGGGCCACCAAGACGCTGTTACTGCTGGCATGCAGATGTCGTAACTTGATAATTGAAGTCTACGCAGAGTGCCTGTATGTCGCATTGCTCTCAGCTTCGAGAGCGTTGCAATTTACTTATTGGAGGTAGGTGGCACACTCAGGTCTGGACTAAATACAGACGTATCTAGTCTCACGCTGCGAAAGTATTGCGTTGAGTGCAATGATGAATCTTATTGAGGTAAGACCGACAATATATACACTATCGCCAAGTTTCGGCCACGGATTGAAGTTCTGCCAGCAGCGCATTTGCACCGGGAGACAAGTAAGCGCCGGCACGCGTTGTCACGCCGATTTGCCGGTTGAGACCATCCATTGGAAACCGCAATACCGTCAACTGCCCGGTAGTAATTTCATAATGCAACTGATGGGCAGACAGCACAGTGATCATATCGCTGGACACAAGCAGTCCGCGAAGGAGGGCAAGGTCTCCTGTTTCTGCTGCGGGTTGTGGCGGTTTTCTACCGTGGTCTTGAAAAAATTGTTCCAGCGACACGCGCAGCGGCGTCCCGGCGCGGGACAACACCCAGGCGTACTGTTGCAAATCATCAAAGCTTAGCGTGGGCTTGGATGCCAACGGATGGTCGGCTCGGGCGATCACTGCCGTCTGGTCTTGAAGCAAGGTCGATGCTTGTAGCCCGTTCTCGGTTGGGGTTCGTAGCGCGCCGATAATGAAATCAACCCGACCGCTGAGCAGTCCTGCGGTCAGTTCCTCGTAGGTGCTTTCCAGCGAACGCACCCGCAGTTGCGGATACTTTTTCAATATGGATGTGATCGCAGTGGGTAGCACCAACGTGCGCGCAAGCGGAAGCGCCCCCACCGTGATTACACCTTCGAGCACACCCTTTAGCGCAGCAATGTCGGAGACGATATGATCCAGTTCCACCAGCGCGCGATTGAATCGTAAAATCCAGCGTGTTCCAGCGTCAGTAGGCATCATCCCTTGCGCGGTACGACGGAACAGCGTCTGCCCAAGAGCGTCCTCCAGTTTTGTTATCGCCTGGCTAATCGCCGACTGCGACATGCCCATCACACGTGCCACGCTTGGCATGTGATGCACGTCAGCCAGCAGGACCGCGCTCTGCAGGCGGCGCTCATTAAACAGTGCTTCCATGCTCCCAACAAAGCCGCCTTCGCGCGCAGCAAACCGCACCGCGTCATCGCGAACATCGCGCAACTCCGCCTCGATAATGTGGGTCCGCAAGCGCACGGTTTCTCCGGCCGCCGTCAATAGCATACCGTTTCCTTTGCGCTCAAACAGCTGAATTTCAAGGTGTTTTTCCAGCGCCGCCACCGATCTCCCCACCGCAGAAGATGCGCGATACAACAGGTCCGCAGAGCGACGTATCCCTCCCGTGGCAGCAACGGTACTAAATACATGAAGATGGTGAAGGTTCAGGATAGGCATGGGGTAGGAGGATAGCTGAAGACGCGCGCACTGATACAACTTGATAAGCAAATTAGAACGCTTATCGCGGTATAAGGCAACCAAGACATGCGCTTACCTGCAGATACTAGACACATTCAAGTCAGATGACCTTTTTACCATGACCACCACATTTAACACTGAATCTGATCTGCTTCCGGTGCCTTGCATGCTGATGCGTGGTGGCACCTCACGCGGACCATTGTTCCTCAACTCCGACTTGCCCGAGGATGGGGCCTTGCGCGACAGCATATTGCTGGCCGTCATGGGTTCGCCGGACCGCCGCCAGATTGATGGACTGGGAGGGGCTCATCCGCTGACCAGCAAGGCTGGCATCGTAGGCCTCAGCAGCAAGCCTGGCGTTGACCTCGAATTCCTGTTTGCGCAATTGCAGCCCGACAACAACACGGTCGATACCACGCCTAACTGCGGCAATATGCTGGCCGCCGTTGTCCCCTTCGCGCTAGAGCGCGGCATCATCGTTGCCCAAGGCGACACCACGACCGTCAGAGTGTTGACCCTGAACACCGGCATGCAATGCGACATCACAGTACAAACACCAAACGGTCGGATGCAATATGGCGGCGATGCCAGAATCGACGGCGTACCCGGTACATCCGCACCCGTCACTATTAACTTCCTCGATACAGCCGGTTCAATATGCCCTGCGTTGCTGCCAACGGGACGCGTACTGGACACCATCGCCGTGCAAGGTAGTAACGTTGCGCCTTTCACCATCGACGCGACACTGATAGACAATGGCATGCCGATGGTGCTGGTACGGGCTGCGGATCTCAACCGCAGTGGTAACGAGACCGTGGCACAGCTAGACGCCGACACCGAACTGCAGGGAAAACTAGAAGCCTTACGGCTACAGGCAGGCCCGATGATGGGACTGGGCGACGTCAGTAAAAAAAATTATCCAAAGATGTGCCTGCTTGCCCTACCACAAGCCGCAGGTAATATTGCTACCCGCTGTTTCATTCCTCACGTCTGTCACGACGCCATCGGCGTACTAGCCGCAGTGACCGTGGCCACCGCTTGCGTACTGGAAGGATCGGTCGCCCAAGGCTTGGCTGTCGTTCCGGATGGCATCACCAAAATCATATCGGTCGAGCATCCGACCGGTGAATTTAGCGTCGAACTCGGACTGGATCCTGCTCATCCACAAAGCGTTACCCGCGCCGCCCTGCTTCGCACCGCTCGTCTGATCATGCGCGGCGAAGTCATGATTCCCGCATCAGCCTGGAAAGGAAAATAATATGCAACATCCGTTAATCATTGATTGCCACGGCCATTACACTACCGCCCCTAAAGCGCTGGAGGATTGGCGCAATCGCCAGATCGCCAACCTTGCGACGCCGAAACTGGGACCGAAACCTTCGGAGTTACGGATCAGCGATGACGAACTGCGCGAATCGATTGAAACTAACCAGTTGCGTCTAATGAAGCAGCGTGGCCTGGATATGACGATTTTCTCGCCGCGCGCAAGTTTCATGGCGCACCATATTGGCGACTTCAACACCAGCGCCACCTGGGCTGCGATCTGCAATGAGCTGTGTTACCGGGTATCGCAACTGTTCCCGGATAACTTTATCGGCGCGGCGATGTTGCCGCAGTCACCCGGTATGGATCCGAGCAGTTGCATTCCCGAGCTTGAAAAATGCATGACCGAATACGGCTTTGTCGGCATCAATCTGAATCCCGACCCTTCCGGTGGCCACTGGACATCGCCACCACTGTCGGATCGCCACTGGTATCCCCTTTATGAAAAGATGGTTGAATATCAAATTCCGGCAATGGTCCATGTCAGCACCAGTTGCAACGCGTGCTTTCACACCACCGGCGCGCATTACCTGAACGCCGACACCACGGCTTTTATGCAGTTCTTGTCCAGCGACCTGTTCCATGACTTCCCCACGTTGAAGTTCGTGATTCCGCACGGCGGCGGCGCCGTGCCTTATCACTGGGGCCGTTTCCGCGGGTTGGCGCAAGAAATGAAGAAGCCGCTACTGAAAGAGCATCTGCTCAACAACATCTTCTTTGACACTTGTGTCTATCACCAGCCGGGGATCGATTTACTGACCAAAGTTATCCCGGTTGACAACGTTTTGTTCGCCTCCGAAATGATCGGCGCGGTACGGGGGATCGATCCCGAGACCGGTAACTATTTCGACGATACCAAGCGTTATATCGAAGCGTCAGTCCAGCTAAGCGCTGAAGACCGCTACAAGATTTACGAAGGCAATGCCCGCCGTGTATTCCCGCGTCTGGACGCTGCTCTGAAGGCTAAAACAAAACAAGAGGATACACATCATGTCACTGAATAATCTCGGTATCGTCAAACGCAATATCCAACGTGCAAGTAAGGCCGACGTCGAAGCTCTCTCAGCGTTCGGCTCCGCCACCATTCATGAAGCCATGGGGCGGGTTGGCCTGATGCGACCGTACCTCCGTCCTATCTATGTCGGTGCAACCATGTGCGGCACAGCGGTAACAGTGTTGCTACAACCTGGCGACAACTGGATGATGCATGTCGCCGCCGAGCAGATTGAACCGGGAGATGTCGTGGTAGCAGCCGTTACGGCGGAGTGTACCGATGGCTATTTCGGCGACCTGCTGGCGACTTCCTTTCGTGCTCGCGGCGCCAAGGGTCTGGTCATCGACGCTGGCGTACGCGATATCAAGGATCTGACCGCGATGCAGTTCCCGGTATTTTCAAAGGCGATCAGCGCCAAGGGCACCATCAAGGCGACCTTGGGTTCGGTCAACATACCCGTGGTCTGCGGCGGCGCGCTGGTCAATCCGGGTGATGTGGTGATCGCCGACGACGACGGCATCGTTGTGGTACCAGCCCAATTCGCGGCCGCGACTGCGGCGGCGGCGGCGGCGCGCGAAGCCAATGAAGCCGAAAAAAGGGAAACGCTTGCCAGCGGCGTCCTGGGCCTGGACATGTATCAAATGCGCGATTTACTGGCCAAGGCAGGGCTGCGTTACATCGACTGATATGACCTGCACCATGATAAATAATTATATTGGAATAATCGGGTATGGCGAGGTCGGTAGGATATTTGCTGCCGGGCTCAAGGGACAGCGTGGGATTACGTCCGTCACAACCTACGACCGAAAGCTTGAGAATTCTGGTACGGAGCTGGAGCTTTTAAAGACTGCCGCTCGCGCTGGCATCGATATTGCCCCCAATTTGGGAGCCTTATGCGACGCGGCAACACTGATTATTTCGGCGGTGACCGCTTCTAATACGCTGGCGGTGGCACAGGAAGCAGCCCGACATATTCGGCCGGGTACCCTATTCCTAGACCTGAACTCGGCTTCGCCCGGTACTAAACGT
>NZ_JBRIIQ010000025.1:0-48730 GCF_052976905.1 Glaciimonas sp. GG7
AATATGAAAATAGCCATACTCGACGACTATCAGGATGCGGTCCGGCATCTCGATAGTTTTGCTTTATTGGGAGATCACGAGGTCAAAATTTTCACCCATTCAGCACGCGGTAGCGGTCAATTGGCATTGCGTCTGGCGAGTTTTGATGCATTGGTGCTGATACGTGAACGCACCGTATTATCGAAAAGTTTATTGCAAAAATTGCCCCATTTAAAGCTGATCTCACAGACCGGTAAAGTAAGTGGTCACATTGATGTAGAGGCAGCTACAGCAATGCATATTGCCATTACAGAGGGCATAGGGGATCCAACCGCGCCAGCCGAATTAACCTGGGCTTTGATCATGGCGGCAGCACGGCGGATACCGCAATATTTGAAGCATTTGCAGCAAGGCTTGTGGCAGACAGCATCGATACAACCGCAATTCAACGGTGTGGGATTTGCCTTGAAGGGGCGCACTTTGGGGATCTGGGGTTACGGCAAAATTGGTCAGTTAGTCGCCGGGTATGGAAAAGCCTTCGGAATGCGGGTAATGATTTGGGGGCGGGACGCCAGTCGTGCGGCGGCGGTACAAGACGGTCACCTGGCGGCAGTATCAAAAGAACAATTTTTTGCAGAGGCCGACGTACTGTCACTACATTTACGCCTCAATGAGGCGACGCGTGGGATTGTGACGCCGGAAGATTTAGGACGCATGAAACCGAGCGCCCTGTTCGTCAACACCAGCCGGGCCGAACTGGTGGCGGCCGATGCGCTGTTACCGGCATTGCAGCAAGGGCGTCCGGGCTTTGCCGCTCTGGATGTGTACGAGTCGGAGCCGTTGAAGCCGGATAGCCCATTATTAACAATGGACAACGTACTGGCGTCGCCCCATTTAGGCTACGTGGAGAAAGATGGTTACGAATTGTATTTCCGTACTGCTTTTCAAAATATCGTCGATTTTGCTAATGGTTCGCCGAAAAATGTGTTGAATCCGGATGTATTAGCCGCTAATCCTCAGCCTCCGTCGGCAAAATAAGCTTACTCACCTTGGTCGGCGCGATTGAGAAGCCAGCGTTTTGCTGATGCCATAACCCGGCCCATCCGGGTGGCCATGGCAAGGGCGGTCCGTCATATTCCGGGATGCCGCTGCGTACGGGTATGACTGGCAAGCTGGCAGGCATGCTTGCCTTATTGGTACTGCCGTCATTGGTGTTCCAGCCCAGACTGAACGCGTAGTTCGGTAATAAGGCATCGCAGACTGCGGCAAACCAGGCACTGTGATCTTCATCGCGTCCGAGCGCTTGCGCTAAGCCGTGCGGATCGAATTGGGCCAGCGCACTCACGAGCTCGGTCGCGGATACGCCCGGATTGTCGCCCCAGCCGAGTATCGGATTGAAGTTGTAATCAGCGCCTGAGCCGTACCAGCCCTCACGGCGAGGGCGGTCTAGCCAGTTGTGGCGACCACAGAACAACTGCCAGCGCCAATGCATCCCGGAAGGCTTGGGCCAACTGTACAAATACAGACGCTCATAACCGGCCCGATGCAACTCGCGCACCATTGCCATCAAGCGTGCATGCGGCATGCGGTCCGGCGGGGCGTGGCGAAACAGTATGGGCGTCCCGTCGGCGTGTTGTAACTCATCTGAAGACAGACTCAGGTCCAGCGTGCGGATCTCGCTACCAAAACGGGCCGCGATCCATCCCGTGAGCAGATTGACGGAAACGATCACGCCATAACCGCGATAGCGATGAAAAATGACAGTGCCGGGGGCGATGGAATTCATGAACAAAATGACAGTATAAAAAACAGGGTAGCCACAAAAATAGGTAAATTACTTATGTGCAATAGTTCAACCAGTATAAACATGCCGACTACATAAAAGGATAGTCGATATGCGGTGACATCTGCCTTATAGTGCATTCCTTGAGCGTAACCTTCCTAAGCGCGGTAATGCAATACGGCTAGAACGCTTTTTCCATCAGGTGGAGGAACGGTACGAGAAACGGTATGAGAAGCGGTAAACTATCGGGCACCTTCGAGAGCGACTTCGTCGTCACCGGGAATGGTCGCGATCTGATTAGGCGATCCGAATATAAAGAAAGGAAATGAAATCGTATGACACACATCACTCAAATGAATCAAATGACACCGCGATCATTACGCATCATCGCAACCGGCGGCACATTTGATAAACACTATGATGAAATCGCTGGCAAGCTGACCTTTGCCGAGAGCCATTTACCGCAGGTGATTGCGCGCTCGCGCATGACGGTTGAGGTTGCTCTTGAGCAGTTGCCGCTGCTCGATTCGCTTGACATGCAAGACATAGACCGCCGCCGGGTGCTGGCTTCCTGCACGCAAGCAGAAGAAGAGGCGATTGTGATTATTCACGGCACCGACACCATGCAGGAAACCGCGGCAGTCTTAGGCGCGGACAAGCTTGCGCGGACGATCGTGGTAACTGGTGCGATGATTCCGTACGAGATCGCTAATTCCGACGCCTTGTTCAATCTTGGTTTCGCTTGCGGCGTAGCGCAGCTCTTGCCGCATGGCGTGTATGTGGCGATGAACGGGAAAGTATTCGATTGGGATAACGTCCAGAAAAATCGTGTTGCAGGCGTATTCGAAGCGTTTTAAGACTTAGGCAAAATGTATTCAGTGTCATTTGCATGCATTTTGCATCACCGTATTATTTTTTGAATTAACTATAAATGACACATCCTTGCCTGCGTTGCGGTGCTTGTTGCGCCCACTTTCGCGTTGCCTTTCATTGGATGGAGACCGACGCCGAAGGCGGTGGTGTAGTGCCGCCAGAATTGACGATCAAACTTGACCCTCACCGTGTCGTCATGCACGGCACTGAGGGTGCGAAACCCCGTTGCCTGTCGCTGCTCGGCGAAGTTGGTCGTGATGCTTCTTGTGGCATCTACGCCCAAAGACCGTCGCCATGCCACGATTTACAGCCAGCGTGGGAAAACGGGGAGGCCAGCCCGCAATGTGATCGCGCTCGCATTGCGCACGGGATGGTGCCACTGACGCTGACCGATTGGATTGTGCCGCTTCTTGCCGCGTAACAATTATTGAATCCTAATGCGGTCTTTATTGTTAAGTTTTTTTCCAATTGTTGCGCCCCCATCCGATGCCTATAATTTTGAGCTTCATTTCATGAGCTCAAACGATGATCGCACGCGATACGCCAACGTTTTTCTATCAGTATAAAAATACAGAAAACGTTCGGATATCGCGCAAAACATGGTCGCGCTCATCCGTCGGGCAAACTCGCACCGGCGTTTTTTCCTCATTGGCATTGCATCGCCAACATGGGGCTGGCCTGATTGAAGTCCTGATCGCCATCGTCATCACGGCCTTTTCTTTATTGGGCCTGGCAGATTTGCAGCTAGCAGCATTGCGCGCCCAAAAAACCGCCCATCATCGTGCCATCGCCACGATGTATAGCGTCAACATGGCAGAGCGCATACGCGCCAATACCGATGGCGCACGGGATGGTCATTACACGGCTTTAGGGACTTACCCGGCATCGGCAGCCTATCCATCAAAAGCACCATCGTGCGTGGCATCATCTTGTACACCTGCGCAGGTAGCGCTAAGCGATATCGACGAATGGCGCGCCGGGCTGCGTCAGGCAATGGCTGGCGGTTGGGGTGATATTTCAGGTTCTGTAAAAAACGGCTTTGTTGTGAGGGTGTATTTTAGAGAGTCGGGAAATCAAGCAGACACTGACGCCCATGAAAGCAGCCATACCAACGCGTTACTGAGCAAAAAAAATTGCCGCACCAATGCCTTCATGCGTGCGGCGGATAAAAAAGACGTGCGTTGTTTTTCGACAGTGTTCTGGCCCTGATGATGCGGATAAAACGGCTAAAAAAATGCATCACGCGGCAGCTTGGTATCGCGCTGCCAGTGACGCTGATTTTTCTGCTTGTGATGGCGATGATCGGTATTACAGCTATTCGTAATGTGATGCTGGAAGAAAAGATCGCAGGCAATGTGCGCAGTCAGCAACTCGCCTTTGAGGCTGCCGAACAGGTTCTGCGTTATTGCGAAATGCTGGTCCGGGAATTGCCGCAATCGCATGCAGAAACACATTTTCCGCTGCTGGCAGTCGGCCCCATTACCGAAGGTCCCGATAAGGGCCGGGAATATTGGGAATCGGCCGCTAGCTGGACAGATAATGCGATGTCTATTCCGTTGCCATCAAGCATTCTCGGTAACCTCAATCTACAGGCTGTACCGCGCTGCATGATCGAAGAAATAGCGTTTCCTGGCGATTATGAATTCCAATTAAATCCCTCCGATGTGTCCCGCGCATACCGCATCACCGCACGTGGTATTGGCACGGGCAGTAACGTCTCCCTATTTTTACAAAGCTATTTGCGCCTGTGATGAACGCATTAAATGTGAAGAGACTTGTCATGCGCGCCAAAAATATGCTTTTGGGATTGATAGTCATCACCGCCATTCCGCCCACATTCGCTCGAATCGCACAGTTGCCATTGGTTCCTGCTGCGCTATCTTCGGCGCTGATTTATGACAATCCGATGCTCAACAGCGCATCCATCGTGTATCGGACAGGTTTTACGGCCAATGGTTGGGGAGGTTATTTAAGCGCGTATCGCGTTGCGTTCAACGGGAATGTCGGGTCTTTGTTATGGGAGGCAGAGCGCTCCATACCGGACTGGTCAGCGCGTAACATTGTTGCGTGGAATCCCGAGGCGGACAGGGCGGTTAAATTTGATTGGACTGGAATAACCGAGACCCAAAAAAGAGCGCTGGGCTCGGATGAAAATATTCTGGCCTATTTAAGAGGAAACACGGCATTACAAACCGAGAACGGCGGCCTGTTTCGTCGCCGTAACAGTAAATTGGGCGACATTATTAACTCCCTGCCACTACCCATAAAAGATAAGCATTTTGGGTATCAATTCTTGCCAGTTGCCAAAGGAGGTGGTGCGCTCTATCAGGAGTATGTTCGCGCCAAGAGTGCACGCACGGCGATGGTGTATGTCGGTGCCAATGATGGCATGTTGCACGCATTCGATGCCGCAACGGGTGCTGAGAAGTTCGGATTTATTCCTGACGCGGTATTTCCCCAATTGAAATCGCTGAGCGATCCACACTACCGACATCGGTATTTTGTCGATGGTCAGCTAACCGAGGGCGACGCTTATTTACCGCAGGGAAATTCAGGAATATCAGAGTGGAAAACCATCCTTCTCGGATCAACTGGCGCAGGGGGCAAAAGTATCTTCGCGTTAGACGTTAGTACACCCGGCAAGCTGGGCGCGGCGAGCGTGTTGTGGGAACGTAGCGGCGGCGCGTCCGACCACGATATGGGCCACGTGCTGGGCGAGGCGGCAGTCGTCCGATTGCGTAACGGACAGTGGGCGGCGCTCTTTGGCAACGGTTACGACAGCGTCAATAAAAATGCCACGCTCTATTTGGTGAACATTGCCGATGGCTCCCTGATCAAAAAAATCCATGCCGGGTCCGCTGGCGGTAAATCCTTGAACGGCTTATCAACACCCGCACTGCTTTTTAACGGGAACCGAGAAGTCATCGCCGCCTATGCCGGAGATGTGCGTGGAAATGTATGGAAATTTGATCTTGGCGATAGCGACGCAAGTAAGCGGCGGGTTGCCGATAACGGCCAGCCCTTATTTATCGCCAGGGATCGTAGCGGAAAGGCGCAGCCGATTGTCCAGCAGCCGGTCATGGCACGGCATCCTCTTGGTGGGCGCATGGTGATGTTTGGAACCGGGAAGTTATTTGAGATTGATGATGCTAAGAATCGGCAATTTCAGACTATGTACGCCATATGGGACAAGCCGAATGATTCGACTACAGTGAACATTTCCGACTTGCAGATACAAACCCTCTCGCGTATCGCTGGCACTCGGACTATCAGCAGAAATTTTATTGATTGGTCGAGTAGGCGCGGCTGGTATGTCGATTTGCTCAATCCCGGTGAGCGCGTGATGGGAAAACTACAGATCATCAATGGCTTGCTGGTGATACTGACCTACACTCCGGAAGATTCAGCTAACGCGCCATCATCGGAATTGATGATGGTCGATTATATGTCTGGCAGTGCGGCCTTGCAGAAGGTGTTTCTTGCTTCGCTACCGGATCAGATCGGAATGCCTGTGCCGCTGACGATTTCAACCCCCACGGTACTTACGCTGCCAAGTGGCCGTCGTGGAGTCGTGATTAACGGACTCGATGGCAAAGCAGAAGTTATCCCTATTACGGTTGCACCAAGGCTACCCTTCCGAACCTGGCATGAACTTCCTGCGCCTTATTAAGACTTCTTTTTATTTTAATGTCCCGTTATTTGCAGGAACAGTTTTGAGACCATGATTTGGCGTAGTGATAACGAGGGGACGTGTGCGTTTCGGATGTTTAGTTGAGCGTCCCTGTGGATAGGTTTCTGGGAAGTGTGGAGGAGTTTTGTTTAGTTGGTGACGAGGAGTCGTATCTTTAGGTATGGAGCGTCCGAGATTGTTGCGATCAGAGTGAACGAGATGACTTCCGGCTGGCAGTGCCTTATTGAGAGGGTCTGCAGAGTTTGATTTTTTTGTCGGTTCTATCGCGTCGGATTTTTGGGCACCTTGGGCCGATAGACTGCATAAACCGCAAAAAATACTCAGTATGAGTTTATTAAGGTTAAATTTAAGATGACTCAAGATGTTTGTCCTTTTTAAGTTGTCGCATGGAAATTTTGCGCAATGGTACTACAGCGTCGGTAATCTTTGCCCAAACACAGGGCGCTAATAGCGTTGAAAATACAAAAGGATTACAGCCGATGACGTTCGGTGTAGACATCAACATGAGGGCGCGCAAGTCTGCCGACATGTGTCAAATGGGGATACAGGCAGGGTCGGCGAAGGAATTACACAAACAGAGAATAAAAAAATAGTTACAAGCAAAAAGCTGTAACTATTTGATTTTCGTTAGAATTTCTGGTGCGGCTGGCTGGAATCGAACCAGCGACCCTTGGCTTCGGAGGCCAATACTCTATCCACTGAGCTACAGCCGCATAAGAAGAGATGGAAGGATACCGTTTTTCTGTGTGCACGTCCATGAAATGCGTTGCTTTTATCGTTCCAAATGTGATTATTACGTCTATAATCAAGGGTTTGGCGAGGGACCGTGCGTTGTTCTGGCTTTTTGCGCGCATCCACATCTGCCCACCGGTTTTGTAAATAGTACTGAGGGAATCATGAGCGACGCACAACACGAAGAACAATCAGCAATTAAGACGCCAAAACAACTAATCGTCGCTATTTTGGCAGGCTTTTTAGTCCCCATCATTTGTATCGTATTGCTGGTGCAATTTGTCACCAATACGCAAAAAACTGGCGCAGGCTCTGAGGGGCAGACGCCGGAAGCGATTGCGGCGCGATTAAAGCCGGTTGCTGATGAAGGATTTACTTTTAAAGATGTCAATGCGCCACGTATATTTTTGACGGGTGAAGAAGTCTACAAATCGACTTGCGCAGCCTGTCATGCTACGGGTGCCGCTGGTGCTCCTAAGTTTGGCGATGCCAGTGCGTGGGCTCCGCGTTTGGCCGATGGTGAAGATAAAGTAATCGGTTACGCATTGCATGGCTTGCGTGCGATGCCAGCTAAAGGCGGCAATCCTGATCTGGACGATGTAGAAGTCGCCCGTGCGGTGGTCTTTATGGTCAACGCCTCCGGTGGGAAGTTTAAGGAGCCTGAAGTGCCAGCGCCAGCCGCTCCGGCTGCATCGACAGACGCCAGTGCTGCTGCTCCGGTAGCTGTAGCGAAATAACTTTAGAAACAATCGTAGATTAAAAAAGCCGACTCATTGAGTCGGCTTTTTGTTTTATGCGTCCGGGACAGTGGCGGCGGGCACACTCTTTAAACTAGATATTATTGCCGTTGCGGTTCCGCGACATAAATTTCTACACGACGGTTTTTGGCGCGATCGACACTGTTATCGTTGGATGCTACCGGCTCATGTGAGCCGCGACCTTCAATGTTTAAACGATTCGTTGCGATGCCGCGTGCGGTCAGGTAGCTACGCGTACTTGCGGCGCGTTGCAAGGATAGTGGGTCATTAATGGCATCGCTGCCGGTATTATCGGTGTGACCGATAATCGTCACAGTTGTTGCGGTATTTTCTGCGAGAGTAGACGCAAATTGATCAAGAATCGGGCGGAAATTAGGTGCAATATCGGCACGGCCTGTCGCGAATGAAACATCACTTGGAATCGCCAGCTTCAGACGGTTATCCGCAGTCTGGCTAACTTGCACGCCAGTTCCCTGGGTGGCTTTTTCCATCGCCTGTTTTTGTTTTTCCATCTTATTGGACCAGATATTGCCGGCCACAGCACCGATTGCTCCACCTATGGCTGCGCCGCCGAGTGCGCGACCGCCGCCGCCGGGGCCGGTCACAGCGCCAAGCAGTGCGCCAATACCCGCACCAATACCTGCTCCGCTTGCAGTGCCCCGCTCTGTATCGGACATATTCGCGCAGCCTGTAGTGGCCAAAGTGACGGCCAGTACCACGCTACCTAGTTTGAATGTATTCATGTTTACTTTCATAAAGTTAAGGCCTTATTACTCAATGGTAACGGACCATTCCATCTACCTTGCCGCGATGCGCGATTACTCGTCGTCGCCAGTCTGTTTATTTTTGCTACTAAAGTAAGAGGCGACGCCGAGCGCCGCAATCAGGGCGCTTCCCGTGATAAGTGCTTTGCGGACATGGCCCTTTGATAGCAGCGAAACGCCGGTCAACAACAAGGGTGTCAGCGATGGCAGGCGAGCGCCTGAGAGTAGTCCTGAGAGGCCTGATCCTAACCCGGACTTCTTGGACACCATCGCGTAGGCCATTCCAGCTATGCGACCAAACAGGTTTTTGGTAAAAGAGCCGCCTGCCATTTTGGATCTGACAATATTGCGATAAACAATAATTTCAGCGCGAAATGTAGCTCCTTCCTGTAGCAGATAGCGTTTGCGTTCAGCCAGAGAGCGCTTTCGATCAGCATGGGATTGATTTGTCATGTCAGGCCTTATAGTCAAAGTAATGCATCCCTATCCTGGCGTAGTTCGCTCATGGTTTGCGGAAGGCCGATGCGTTGCTCGCGCAAAATAGCCCGCACATAAAGGCCCATGCCGATAGCGATCACTGTAAATAACGCTGCCAAAATCAGGAGTATTTTCCAGCCCAATGCATCCCAGGCGAGAACAACGACGAGTCCGCTCCAAAACGCCAGAGCAAACAATAGCGCCAAAATGCCAAGCGAAAATACCAGGAGCAATCTGACGATATGCGTGCCAATTTCTGAGAATTCCAGCGCGGCGAGTTCGATGCGACTGATGACCAGTGCAAACATGTTTTTAGCAGTGCCAACCAAGCCGGTGATCAGACTCGGCTGCTCATGCGCTGGATGTTTTGTGCTGGAATGCCTGGGTTGCGGATGATCCATGCTTGTCCAATGGTTACGCTGCAATTATTTGCGGGAGATGAGCAGGCCGAGTAGCAAGCCTGCCGTGGCCGATACGGCGACCGCACCCCAGGGATTTTCGTGGACATAGTTGTCGGTGGAGGTGGCAATTTCTTTTCCGGTTGCGCGTGCCATGGTCTGCACATTTTGCGCTTTGACGACCGCAGCATCGAGTAACTCCAGGCCTTTGTCGCACAGCACATCGGCTTTTTCACCGGTTGTCGCTGCGGCTTCGTGAAACAGGTCTTGCGCGTCTTTTACCAACGTTCTGATGTCGCCACGCGTGGTTCTAAAGCTTGATTTTTGCATCATGTAAGCTCCTTGCTAATAAAGTATCAGTATATTCTGAAAAACTGCCTTGCCATTCTTACGGTCAGCTTCCCAAACGCATAAATGCCTTCTATTTGTTCTTGTGCCGTAATTCGGCAATGGCTTCGATATTGCCAATTTGAATGACGATGGGACGTAGCGTCATCGTCGGTTGTGTCGGGCGCCAGGCGAACAGCCATTCTTTTTGTGAGGCACTTTGCAGGCTTTTGGTAAACGCGGCACCTAATGGGTTCTGCTTGCCGTAAGTAATTGCGCCGTCGATCCCGGTCCAGCTTGGGAGCAAACGCTGTGCGACCCGATGTATACGTTCGCCGAATTCTTCTGGTTTATTGATGACCAGACAGCAATCACTATTGGAAAATTCATCATAGAGCACATCATCGTAAGTGCAGCTCATGCTCAGCGTTAGCAACTGCGGTGCTGCGCGTGAGGCGGTATGGAGGTGATTAATCTGTAAGCTCTCAACAGGAGGGCGCAAACGGAATTCTCCTAGCGTTAATGCGCGCTCTATCCATTGTTGTTCTGAATAACGATAGAGCTTGGAAGGGCGCAGATAGTTTGCGGGTGACATATTGACCTATTGCTATGTTATTGCAGATTTGATGCATGAATTAACGCGCTTTTTTAGCCCTGGGTTGCGTATTAATCATATAAAAAAGTCTGGAGATGAGTTCGGTTGGTGAAAAATACGCTGTGTCTGCCAAGGCTGTTTTTTTAAATTGACTGTGGCGTAAGTACCAATGGCGGACAAGAGCAGATGGTAGGCGAGATGGTGATGAGAAGCAAGTCGGGCCAATGCTGGCGCAGCATGGCAACCGCTCCACTAAAAATCGCTTTCGTCGGTCATATTCGCCTGATCGTACTTTCATTCGCCCATTTGTGCCTCGGCAAGCGTGCGTAATTGAAAGCGGCCATCATTATTGAATAACCAACTTTCAGAGATTTCTATCTCTCCTCTGCGCAATAGCTGGCTTTCAGGCTTTGGGAAGGGGGCTGCATTTTTTACCGAAGATAAGGCCACGGTTTCCGCCGCATGATCGTTGTTGGTACGCATCACCTCCGTGCGCAGCAATTTGCCATCAGCATCAACGTAAAATTTTAATACAATCACCGCGCGTAATAAAGCTTGAGGATGACCGATATAGACGTTGGTTGAGTTGACTGCAACGATGCGCTGCGCTAGGTAGCGTTTGTAGTCTTCAATTGACGTTGTGTTAGAAGTGGCGGTAATGGCCGGCGGCGTTCCGGGCGCCGGCATCATGCGACTAAGCTGATCTTTAAGGCTGCCCATGCATCCGGCTAATCCGGTCGACAACAGAACGATTACGCACATTGTGTGCGTCAATGCTTTGATTTTCATGGCGCATCCCGAGATCGAAATGATCAAACAAACTGATGCTAAACGTTAGCACTTTATCGGCAGTTGATCATTGTTTTACCTCACTGAGCACGCATATTGATATGACGGCGGGCAATGTCATAGACCCAGTTAAAGCAAAACGCATACAGCATGAAAAATAATGAAAACACTAAGTCCAGCATGAACGCCTGAGCAATGCTCATTTTCATCCACCAGGCGGTGATCGGCAGCGCTACGGCCATGAAGCAAAGTTCGAACCCGAGTGTGTGGCCAATTCTCACGCCGATGGTGCGAATCCAGCCATAGCGGGTTTCAAACCATTCAAACACGTGGTTGTAGAACATATTGCATGCCATTGCACAGAGCGCAAGAATCAACGCTAAAGCGCCAAAGTGAAATAAGTCCATTCCAAAACCGTACGACATCAGCGGCACCAAAATGACGAGAGCGCCTATTTCAAACAGAATGGCATGGAGGATGCGACGTATTAAAGTAGTGATAATAAATTCCTGGAGGTTAAATTGAGCCGTGAGAGTATAGCAATCGAATCGCTCTCAACCAAACCCGTGCATTAACTCCACTCCGTTTTGGGCTTTTTATGCTCTATTTCTCTGCATAAAGACGAACCTAAAACACTTGAAACTTGGCGCAAAATTGTGAGCTAAGAATGTTTTTTTGAATTTATGAATAATCTTTAATAAAACCGTGGACGAACAAAAAATCTCATGTATAATTCGGCCTCTCTTAGGCGTTGTGACAAACGCTACGGAGGTTTGGCTGAATAAGCATTTGGGTGCTTAGCTCAGTTGGTAGAGCGGCGCCCTTACAAGGCGTAGGTCGGGAGTTCGAGCCTCTCAGCACCCACCAGTTAGCCAAATAACCGTTAATAGGAAGTAGCACAAGGAGTGGTAGTTCAGTTGGTTAGAATACCGGCCTGTCACGCCGGGGGTCGCGGGTTCGAGTCCCGTCCGCTCCGCCAAAAACATAAAAAGACGCACGCAAGTGCGTCTTTTTTCGTCTAATGGTTTTAAATAGCATACATCGTCCGATCTCCCCCTCAATCTGACAGGCTCTGGTTGCCAGCATCGCAGCATCGCGCTATTGTCGGAGTCTTTCAATATAGTGTCATTTGCCATGCTTTTTTCTCGGCAATAAGTCGTTGATGTCAGGTGCATCACCTGTCTCTAGCAAAAACAAAAGACTTACAATCGATCGTCAGATCATGGAACCGCAACGACTCAACAAAATTAATGGCTTAACCCGTCGCATGCTGCTGTGGACGGCGTTTAGTTACGCGCTGGACACGGTACTGCTGGCCGTATTTGCCCACATTGGTGCGCTCCCTGGCAACATCGCCCTGATGTATGGCGGGATGGGACTGATCCTCAACGGTGGCTTCTATTTGTTGGTCGTGAGTGGCTATAACCGCACATTAAAAGATCCCGGTATGGCGTTTGCCCAAGTTATGGCGTCTACTTTAGGGCAAATTGGTTTTGTGATACTGGCACCAGAAATCGGCTACCTGTTTCTGTTCAATCTATTTACGGTGTACGCCTTCGGCGGTGCGGCGCTCTCTAGCGTGCGTTATTTTATGACCTGGCTGATCGGCGCGTTGGCGCTGGGATGCGCGTTTTATCTGGTTGGGGCACAGCTAGGGATGCCTGTCGGTAGTGCGCATGGGCGCTTACTGATCTATTTGACGCTTGTGCTGACCTTAGGACGTTGCGTTTTCCTTGCGGCATTTTTAGGCCGGATTCGGGAGCGTATTTCTACCAAAAATCGTGCGTTGTTATTAGCGATGCGGCGAGTAAAAGAACTTGCTACTCGCGACGAATTGACGAATACCGAAAATCGCCGCTCACTGAATGCCATTCTTGCGGTTGAACAAAAGCGCTTTCAGCGTGGCGGAACGCCATTCTGTATCGCAATGCTTGATCTGGATGGGTTTAAGAACGTCAATGATTGCTTTGGTCATCCCGTGGGCGATGAAGTACTGAAAGCGTTTGTGCAAATTGTCCGCGATGAAATGCGCTTAAGTGACCATTTTGCGCGTTATGGCGGTGATGAATTTGTGCTGGTCCTGACAGGCACCACGGAGCAAGAGAGCTTAGTTGCACTTGAGCGTATTTGTGATCAGACCGCGATGTTTGACTGGAACCAGTTTGGAATCGGCATTGTCGTCACGACATCCATTGGGGTCACTGATTTTCATGCCGGAGAAACCGTTGCATCGGCTTTTCAGCGCGCTGACATCGCGTTATACGCAGCCAAATCTGCCGGTCGCAACCGCGTTGTTGCCAGTAGTAGCACCGATGCTACTGTGAGCAGTACCGATGCTATTGCTGCGTAACTAATGTTCAGGCAGTGCGTATCAAGCAGCGACCGGCTCTCCGCCCAATGCAAACACCAGGTCGTTGAGTAGTTTGTTCAACTCCCCCGTCATCAGCGCCAAATCCGAATCAAACCTTTCATCATCATTTTTACTGGTAACGTCGTTTTCTTCCTTGATCACGTCAAGCGGCGCGATCCGTTTGATGGCGAGTCCTTCCGTCAATACAAACGAAACCCGATCAGCCCACGTCATCGCCAGCCGCGTGCACTGCTTGCCTGCCGCGATGTGGCGTCGGACATCGTCGGCTTCCAGCGTGTGACGCACGTAGCGCACGGTGGCCTTGCCTTCGCCATTGGCGCGCAGCTCGGTATCCTGATCCACGGTGAAGCCGTGTGGCGCTTCATCCGCGACTAACCAGTCGGTCATCGAAGTCAGTGGCGAATGCACGGTGCGCAAACCGGCGACCTGCAATTTATCGACCGAGCCCAGCAGCAACTTCAACACTTCTTCCGCTTTAGCCGGGCTAGATGCATCCACTACCAGCCAGCCATTGACCGGATCAATCCAGACCCACGTAGTACGACGAATGCTAAATGCACGCGGCAGCAGCTCGTCGGTAACTTGTTCTTTCAGGTCTTTGAGTTGTTTGCGGCCAGGCGCAAAACCTTGTTGCTCCTCGATCTCTGCAGCCCGTGCTTTGGTCACTTGATTGATGACGGTGGCCGGTAGCAATTTCTTCTCCGTGCCCAAAGCAAGGATGACCTGACGATTCACGGTGTGTACCAGCATCCCGTTGTCGCGCGGTGAAACCCAACCCTGGCTTTGCATTTCCAGGCTGCTACATTCGGCAAAAGCCTGCTTGGACAGAAATCCTTCCAATTGCTCCGATGAGATCGCCCAAGGTGCGGGAATGCGATAAATTTGTAGATTCTTAAACCACATAGTGTTCCGTTAGAAAAAGTGAGGCGCCATTTTACAAGCAACGATGCAGGAGATTGTTGCTAAGTTGTGGTAACGCAGAGGAAGTTGGAAGAATTCTTTGCAGGATGATTTTTGAGCTTGTTACGAGAGTCATTTCACATAAATCTTCAGCGCAAACGGATGCAAAAATCGTTGAACGACAAGCGCCGCTCAACGACTTTTTAGGTCTAAATAAGGCTAAATACCCATCTTCGTGAGCGTATCGGCGATTTCCCGAAATACCGGCTCCAGATGTGGATGGCGCACGGCCAATCGTGCCGAGATTTTTTGCGCTTGTTTCACCAGATCGCTGCTGACTTCATCGTCGGAGGTATCAATCGCTGCAGCACGGTCTTTAGCCAACACTTTTTGAATATCCGCATCCAGCGTTTCCAGTAGCGCCTTGATTTCAGCATCGACAGGCGCGCCGCTTTCCAGCGAGGCGTGCAGTTTTTGCAGTGATTCTTTGAGGTTGTCGATGGTCATGATGATTTCTCTTTGAGTCCTGCTAAGTTAGAAAACGTGTAAGTCCTGAAGCCATCATCTCACGCTGCTCGCGGCTTTTGCAATAAAGCCTTCAAATTCGCCAGCCGGTTTTGTGGGGTAATCGTTTCTTCCTCGGTTGGCACCGCATCGCCCTCATCAAGCTTCATTTCCTTGATGAAGCGCGACATATCGCAATGCACGCTTTCGCCTGCGCGTTTACGCTTTTTGCACCAGCTCACATGCAAGCTGCGCTGCGCCCGCGTAATGCCCACGTACATCAGACGTCGTTCTTCTTCAATACGCGCCGTCACGATCTCAATGGGCGCGTCTGGATCGCCTTTGTGCGGCAAGATACCCTCTTCGACGCCGATCAGAAAAACATGCGGATATTCCAGCCCTTTAGAAGCGTGCAGTGTCGACATCCGCACCGCATCCGGCTCCTCATCGCGCCCGTCCAGCATCGACATCAGCGCCACCATTTGCGTCAGTTCCAGCAGATTTTTTTCTTCGCCCGCGCCATCTTTGCCGCCGGTGCCTTTTTCTTTGAGCCAGCTAGTGAAATCGAGCACGTTTTGCCATTTGCTTTGGGCCGGGCGATCATCGAAGTTGTCATACAAATATGCCTCGTAATTGATCTCCGCCATCATGTCGTCCAGCACCGCCGCTGCATTCTCACCGCTGCCAGCCGGGCCGACACGGCTGGCGCGTGCTTCTAACTGATTGATGAAGTTGCCGAATTGGCGCAATGGATACAACTGCCGATCGGTCAGCTTAACGTCGATACCGCCCTTGAAAACCGCCTCAAACAATGAGCATTGCCATTGCCCGGCAACCGTCCCCAAGACCTCCAGCGTGGCCTGACCCACGCCGCGTTTTGGGGTCGTGATGGCGCGGATAAACGCCGGATCGTCGTCTTGATTGGCGATGAGTCGCAGATAACTGATGATGTCTTTGATCTCGGCCTTATCAAAAAAACTCTGGCCGCCCGACATCACGTAAGGAATGCGCTCGCGCCGCAGCGCTTTTTCAAAAATCCGGGCCTGATGATTACCGCGATACAAAATCGCATAATCGGCAAATTTAGCGCGCCGCTCAAACCGATGTGCCGACAGCATGATGGCGATCTGCTCGGCCTCTTTCTCATCGTCCTCCATCCCCATGACCTTGATCGGATCGCCCAAACCATGCTCCGACCAGAGCGATTTCTCAAACAATTTAGGATTATTGCCGATGACGGCATTGGCCGCCTGCAAAATCCGGGTGGAGGAACGGTAATTTTGTTCCAGCTTGATGACTTTCAGATCCGGAAAATCCACCTGCAAGGTTTTCAGATTCTCAATGGTGGCCCCGCGCCAGGCATAAATCGCCTGATCGTCATCGCCCACGGCGGTAAACATCGGTTTTTTACCCACGCCGGTGACCAACAACTTCACCAATTCATACTGACAAGTGTTGGTATCCTGATATTCATCGACCAGCAAATAGCGCAAACGGCGCTGCCATTTATCCCGCACCACCTCATTGGTACGAAATAACTCCACCGGAAAGCGGATCAAATCGTCAAAATCCACCGCCTGATAGGCTTTCAGCGTAGCGACATAGCTGAGATAAATCCGCGCCGCCTGCGCCTCATCCTCGGTGACCGCCTCTTTTAGCGCCTGCTCAGGCTCGATCAGCCCGTTTTTCCACAATGACATCGCGGTCTGAATCCGGCGGATGAGCTGCTTATCGGTCGTTATCGCCAAATCTTGCACGATAGAAAAACAATCGTCGCTATCCATAATCGAAAAGCGGTCTTTGAGCCCCATTTCGCGCGCTTCCTGCCGCAAAATTTTTACGCCCAGCGAGTGAAACGTACTCACCGTGATGTGTTTGGCTTGTTTCGGTTCCTTGAGCAATTTGGCGATCCGCTCCTGCATTTCGGTCGCCGCCTTGTTGGTAAAGGTCAGCGCCGCAATATGCCGGGGTTCATAGCCGCAGTCCTCGATCAGATGGGCGATTTTCTGGGTAATCACGCGGGTTTTTCCCGAGCCTGCGCCCGCCAGCACCAGACAAGGGCCATCCATATACTTGACGGCTTCCCGTTGCGGGACGTTGAGACCAAAATGGGGAGTGGAGGACATGCGGTGACCAGATATGAGCAAAGCGGGTCATTTTAACAGTCTGGTAGTGATGCAACCGAGTGGGCACCAACTGATCGCACCTGTGTTGTATCCGTGTTCTATGGGAGAATTCGTGCATCGCCTCAGCACTGTAAAGAGTTTTATATGAAATTTACCCATTTGATCGAAATCAACGATCCCCTCAATCCGTTAATCGATCTGTTAACTATCGAGCAACTATGGCGCGGACTAGTCTTGCGCGCTGAGCAGACGATGTTGTTTGTTGCGCATCTCGACGAATGTCGGATTGTGGAAAAATCTGTGGATTCGGTGACCCGTGAATTACGCTACGGCAAACTGGTGATACGCGACGTTGTGCATTATTTGCCGCAATTGCAGGTGCGTTATCAAGTACCGGCGCAGGCCGATATCGCCGGATCAAGCCTGACCATGACCATCGAGCAGCCGCAACCGGATGCCTTATATGTCCGATTTTCCTACGCCGATGAAGCGCCCGAGGCCGAGCCTGACAGTGACGAAGAGATGTACAACGAATTCCGTCGTTCCGCCTATTTAGCGTCTGATATCGACACGATACGCGTCATTCGTGAATTAGCCGACGCCGGCAAGCTGGATTGATTTTCAGCGGATGACTGTTTTATTCATCAAACCATGAAAGTAGCCATGTCCAAAACGAAGACACATCCACAGTTATTAGAATTGCGCGCCCAAATCGATCTCGTAGATGCACAGTTGGTCAGCCTGCTCGGCCAGCGTTTCGGCTTGACCGCACAGGTCGGTATTTTGAAAAAAGAAACTGGCCTCGAGGCCAGAGATGCGGATCGAGAGCGCTTGCAAATCGAAAAGGTGCGCAAGCTGGCGACCGATTCCGGGGTGGACCCGGATTTTGTAGAAAATCTGTTTCAGTCGTTGCTCAAGACGGTTGTGCAGAATCACCGCGAGGTCTAGCTACTGTGGCACTTTTGTGGCGGAGGTCTGACCACGGATTTGACGCTCCGCCAGCCACAACAACACCAATGCCAGCGCCGAAAATATCCAATAATCCACCGGCACTGGCCCCAGCCAATGTTTATGCCAAGGCACATTGATGGGATTGAAGCGCCCCAGACCAAAGGCCGGATTGATCAAAAACCATAGCCAGTCTTCCTCGATCCAAAACACCATCACCGAGGCCATAATGCGCGCTTCGTCACGCCAGTTCCAGCGACCGTTAAACAGAATCGGATAATGAAACACCAGCGCAATAAACGGGAACACCCACGCGTGATAGCCGGTCATGGCGCGGCCGCCCCAAAAAATATCGAGTAACCAATGATGCTCGATGCGCCAGGTCGGCAAATTGGCGGCCCAGCCAGCGTCGCCTTCGATCTGGATTTCTACATTGGCGAAAAAATACGCCAGAAGCACGGTCCACAACAGCATGCCGATCAAACGGCGGAATGGCGTCAATTGCATAGTAAGAAATTTTCGGAGAGTGTTGATGTAGGCGGATTCGGTGCGATGACACGGTGGGACGAGGCATCCAGATGCGCCAAGACAATTTTCAAGACCGCGCGCCCCGCATACGCCCGCCCAAGCGCCTGGCTGCGTGCACGCAATTGTGCCAGCAAATCTGGACGTTGTAACAATGTTTGCAGACGATAACTGAGCGCAGTCAGATCAACGGCCTTGAGCGCCGCGCCTTGCTCGAGCAAATAATCGGCATTGCGTTCTTCTTGCCCGGGAATCGGCGAATGGATAATCATGGGCACGCCCATGGCCAGACATTCAGAAGCTGTCAGGCCACCGGGTTTGGTAATGACCAGATCAGCGCAGGCCATTAATTGCGCAACCTGATCAGAAAACCCCAACGCCTTCAGACGATGCGCAGAGTTGGCCGCCACATGCTGAAGCTTCTCAAGCAGCGCCAGATTCTTGCCCGCCAGCGCGACCAGCTGAAAATCCCCCGCGATCTCGAGCAGACTTTGCGCCGTTTTATCGAGCCCACCGATGCCAGCGCCGCCGGACATAAGCAAAATAATCGGCCGCTGCGGATCAAGCCCGAACGTTGCCGCGCAATGCGCCCGGCGCAGTGTTTGCGCAAAAGCCGGCATGACCGGAATGCCCGTTACGTGGGCGCAAGCAGGGGCGACCCCTTTAGCGCGCATCCTGAAAGCAATCTCTTCGCTGGCTGCAAAGTAACCTTGCATCTGCGGCTGCAACCACATGCTGTGCAGATCGAAGTCGGTGACTTGTACCCAGACCGGGCAGGACAGGTTTTGCTGAGGATATTGATGCACCGATCGCCCCAGCATTTCGGCCGGTAAAAAATGCGTGCAAATGATCGCGTCCGGCGCATAAGCCCCAATGGCCACGCGTAACTTGCGCGTGCTCAGACGCTCCATGGCCCGCCGCAACTTTTGCATCGTAGCGTCAGGGTCCGCGTTGTCGCTTTTTTGATAAACGTAGCCCCAGAGCGCCGGATGACGATTCACCAGATGCAGATAAAAATCAGTATAAATCGCCCGGAAACCGGCAGAAACGTAGTCCATCGCATCCCAATGCACGACCTCGGTACCCGGAAATTCTGCTGCGTAAGCCTTTAACGCCTCGGCGGCGCGCATGTGACCAGCACCGGCAGAGACGCTTAATAACAGTATTTTGCGTGGTTTGGTGGCGTACTTGATGCTATCTATGGCTAACTCCGGGCTATTGGTTTGATGGGTGGACTTCATTTAACCTTTGAGCTTACCTACGGTATATGTCAGGAATATGAAAAGTGCTCACTCCTTAATGCAAAAAGACCACTACCGTTTCCGATAGTGGTCTTTTTATTTGGCTTGGTGGAGGCCTATCCACCGACCTTTGCATCAGGCCTTAAATGTCCCCTCAGACACCAGCGCGCTCAACGGCAAGCGCGGACTTGGGACTTCTTTTTCTTGCAATCCCGCTGGCAGCATCGCTTTATCGCCGATTTTGCCGATAGCCGTGACCATTTCGATGGCGAAATTGTCTGGGATTGCTAATTCAACGCGGGTTTTTTCTTTGTCGAAACCGGCCATGCCGTGTGCATGCCAGCCTGATGTACTGGCTTGTAGCGCCAGATAGCCCCAAGCCGATCCGGCATCGAACGAATGCGTCGGCGCGGGTTTTTCTTCGGTACTACCCGGGGCGGCAAATGTGGTTTTGGACAAGACGACGACTAAAGCGGAGGCATTTTCGGCCCAGCTACGGTTAAAGTCGTTGAGCAAACCTAGCAATGTCGTCCAGTGCGGTGTGCGACGACGGGCGAAGACGAAGCGCCACGGTTGCGAATTGTAGGACGACGGCGCCCAGCGTGCCGCTTCCAGAATGCTTAGCAAGGCCGGTTCGGTGATCTCTTCATTGGTAAATGCACGTGGCGACCAACGGCTGATAAATTGCGGATCAATAGGATGGTCGGCGAGACGGGGATTGGCTACGGACATGGATACTCCTGATTGGGGTGAGTGTTGGGACAATTCGTGGCAGCGCTGGCAATTTGCATAACGCCCGACCGCGCAGCATCTTAGCAGCAGTTTTTAATCTCTGTATTCGCTTATTCTGTATTGTTGAACGTGGCAATCGCGCATACGCAGAGGAGAGTATCGGGCGCTAAGCCGGTATAATCGACCGCCTTAGGTGCTGAGTTAATTGCGGTTAATTCACAACAATCCCCACTATTTCGGACGGCTAGCCGTCCCCATTGGACGGACATTTCATGCTTGCGCAACAAAAACATCAGATCATTGCCCTTTTCGACGCGGCGTTGCAGCCCATTATTGCCGGAACCGACCTGCAACCGACCGTCACTCTTGAGCGTCCACGCGACCCGGCGCATGGCGATATCGCTTGCAACATCGCTATGCAACTGGCTAAAGCGCTCAAGAAAAATCCGCGTGAACTCGCGCAAGCGCTGGTCGCGGCAGTATTGGCCAACAGCGCCGAGGGCAATCTGATCGCTTCGGCTGACATTGCCGGCCCCGGTTTCATCAACTTACGTCTGACCCCCGCAGCCAAGCAAGAAGTAGTCACAACGGTCTTGCAACAAGGCGCTGAGTTCGGCAAAAGCACGATCGGCGCGGGTAAAAAAGTGCTGGTCGAGTTTGTCTCTGCCAATCCAACCGGGCCGTTGCACGTCGGTCATGGCCGTCAGGGTGCGCTCGGCGACGCCATGTCGTCGCTGTTTCAGACCCAGGGTTATGCGGTCACGCGGGAGTTTTATTACAACGATGCCGGGGTGCAGATTGCGACGCTGGCGAACTCCGTTCAGGCACGCCTTAAAGGACTTAAACCGGGCGACACGGTATGGCCGGAGTCGGCTTACAACGGCGATTACATCGTCGAAATTGCGCAAGATTTCTTAGCCCAAAAAACGGTTGAAGCCAGCGATGGCGAACCGGTTACCGCCAGCGGCGATCTGGATGATATTGAGTCCATCCGCAAGTTTGCGGTCACTTACTTACGCCGTGAGCAAGATCTGGACCTGCAGGCCTTTGGTGTCAAGTTCGATAACTACTACCTCGAATCGTCGTTGTACAAAGACGGCAAGGTCAATCATGCGGTCGAAACATTGATCGCGGCAGGCAAAACCTATGAACTAGACGGCGCACTCTGGTTGCGCACGACCGAGTACGGCGACGACAAAGACCGCGTGATGAAAAAGTCCGACGGTACCTACACTTATTTTGTCCCCGATGTCGCCTATCACATCGTCAAATGGCAGCGCGGTTTTGGCAAAGTCATCAACGTCCAGGGTAGCGATCACCACGGCACCATCGCCCGCGTGCGCGCTGGATTGCAAGCGGTCGGGGTTGGCATTCCGCAGGGCTATCCCGATTACGTGCTGCACAAAATGGTGACAGTGATGAAGAACGGCGAGGAAGTGAAAATTTCCAAGCGTGCCGGGTCTTACGTCACCGTGCGTGATCTGATCGAATGGTCGGCAGGCGACGCCGTGGATGAAAATGGCGTGCGCGATTTAACCCGTGGTCGCGATGCGGTGCGTTTCTTCCTGATTTCACGCAAGGCCGATACCGAATTTGTGTTCGATGTCGATCTGGCGCTGGCCCAATCGGACGAAAATCCGGTGTACTACGTCCAGATGGCGCATGCACGGATTTGCTCGGTCATGGCGCAATGGGACGGCGATGAGGCTACTCTGAGCACGGTTGATCTGAGTCTGCTGACCGCCCCGCGCGAGGCCTCGTTGATGGCAAAACTGGCAGCGTATCCAGACATGCTCGAGCACGCGCTGGAAGAGCTGGGCCCGCATCAGGTTGCCTTCTATCTGCGTGACCTCGCCGGTGAACTGCATAGTTATTACAATGCTGAACGCGTGCTAGTAGACGACGTTGCCCTCAAGTTAGCGCGTCTGGCGTTGATGATGGCAACGCGACAAGTATTGCGTAATGGCTTGGCCTTGATCGGTGTTTCAGCCCCCAACCGGATGCGACGGGACCCGATTGACATCGAAGCGAAGACTGACACGGAGGCGTAATTTACGCACTCAAGTCAGCATCAAACCGACTGTACCGAATGTAATCGAAGGGAATTGGGAACTATGAGCAAAATAGTCAAACGCAAAAAAAAGCAAGCAGGCGGCACGTTACTTGGCTTGATTCTTGGTCTTATTGTGGGTCTGGCAATTGCCGTGGTGGTTGCCGTCATGATCACAAAAACGCCGACGCCGTTCACCAATAAGGCCGCAAAGGGCGAAAAAGCACCGGACGTGATCACCACGCCGGAGCAACTGTCGGACCCGAATAAGCCGCTGTATGGCAAACAGAGTGCGGTCGTCCCGCTGGTTGCTCCATCGACCTCCGCGCCTGTGCCAGAACACCCAGCCACTCCGGTTGCGCCTGAAAAAACGCCTGATCTGATCGGTCAGAAGATCGAAGAGAAGCTGCACGAAACCAAAGCACCGATCATTGATAAATCTACCTCGGATAAAGCCAAAAAAGCTACCGCTGATACCGTCAATGCCAAGACTGACAGCGCCGACGATAAATGGATTTACTATCTCCAAGTTGGTGCCTTCCGTGAACAGGCCGAGGCTGAAAACGCCCGTGCCAAGTTAGCCTTGCAAGGATTCGAGGCCCGCATCAGCGAGCGCCCTTCCGATAATGGTTCGTTGTATCGCGTACGCATCGGTGCATTTAATAGTCTTGAAACAATGAACCGCATGCGTACAAAGTTGTCAGATAGCGGCATCAATACCGCTATCGTCCGTTCCGCAAAATAAGCTGAAAAGACGAACTTTGCATTAATCTTGTAGGGGCAATCCAGGCAAACCAGGGATTGCCCATTTTATTTAACTCGAATAAGGAAATTTCATGCATTTTTTGCAACGTACAATGGCAGTCATCGGTCTCAGCTTAAGCCTCGGTCTGGTTGCTGCATCGGCGGGAGCATCTCCTGCCAACCCGGTGGCTGGCACTGACTATAAAGTTCTGGAGACACCGCAAGCCACGGACTCCGGCAAAAAAGTCGAAGTCACCGAATTCTTCTGGTACAGCTGCCCGCATTGCAGTGCGCTTGAGCCGACGCTCGAAGCCTGGGTCGCTAAGCAAGGCAACAAAATCGATTTCAAACGCGTACCGATTTCTTTTGACCCACGCTTCTTGCCGCAGCAAAAGCTGTACTACACCTTAGAAGCAATGGACCAGGTGCCAGGGATACACAAAAAAGTATTTGAAGCCATCCACGCTCAGCGTCAGCGCTTAGACACCGACGCGACGATTGTGGATTTTGCGGTCAAGCAAGGCCTCGATAAAGCCAAATTCACCGACGTCTATAACTCTTTCAGTGTCCAAACCAAGGCCACGCGTGCAACGCAATTGCAAAATGCCTACAAGATCGACGGCGTACCGATGATTGCGATTGATGGTCGCTTCATGACTGCACCGTCAATTGTCGGCACCACAATGAAAAATGCTACCGAGCCAGAGCTCTTTGCGGCGACACTCCAAGTGGTTGATGCGCTAGTTGCCAAAGCTGCGGCCGAAAAAGGCAAGACTCCGGCACCGCCAGCGCAAGCCTTGAAAAAATAAAGCAGGATGGGCAATCAGTTGTCCGAGCTTTGGAATGTTTTTGTAATAGTCCGCGCCTCCCAACTGGAGGGCGGACTTTTTTTATTGGGATGAACATGCAACGTATCTTCATTACCGGTGCCTCTAGCGGCATCGGGGCTGCGCTGGCCCAACAATACGCCATGCAAGGCGCAGCGTTGGGGCTGGTGGGCCGCGATCATGCGGCATTGCAAATATTGCTGGCGCGCTTGCCGCACCCTGAGCGTCATCGCTTATATGTACTCGACGTCAATGATCACGCCGCCTTACGCACCGCCGCCGCCGACTTTATCGCGGCAGGCAATGGCATCGATATCGTGATTGCCAGTGCTGGTATTTCACACGGAACCCTGACCGAATTTGCCGAAGATCAGGAAGTCTTTGCCCAAGTATTTGCCACCAACATGCTCGCCACCGTAGCCACCTTCAGCCCCTTCATCGCCACGATGAAGCAGCAGGCACAAGCCGGTCAGCGCGATTGTCGATTAGTTGGCGTCGGCAGCGTGGCCGGTATACGTGGCTTGCCCGGAGCGGGCGCTTACAGCGGCTCGAAAGCAGCCGTCATCAGTTATTGCGAATCGCTGCGGGTTGAATTGCGCGCCAGCGGGATTGCGGTGGTGACCCTGGTGCCCGGCTATATCGATACGCCGATGACCCGGATCAACCAATACCGCATGCCATTTTTGCTGCCCGCAGCTGCTTTTGCCGCCAGAGCGAGTAAGGCCATCCAACGTGGCAGCAGCTATCAGGTCATTCCCTGGCAGATGGGCATCGTGGCGAAAGTATTACGGATGTTACCGAATTGGCTGTATGATTTAGTGTTCGCCAAAGCGCCGCATAAAGCGCGTAAGGGATAACAAAAAATGGGGTTCGATACCAACATATCGAACCCCATTTTTTCAGTACTAAAAGGTTACTTAGGATGCAACAAAGAACGTTTGCGCGCATAACCAAAATACACGGCAATCCCAATCAAAAGCCAGCAAGCAAAAGCGATCCACGTCGTTTTTTGAAGATGTAGCATCAAAAATAGACAAAAAGCGATCGCCGCCAGCGGCACGTACGGCAGCCCGGGACAACGGAACGGACGCGGCAAATCAGGCCGGGTTGTGCGCATGACCAGCACGGCGACCGAAATCAAACAGAATGCCGAAAGCGTGCCAATGTTGACCAACTCTGCCAGCACGTCAAGCGGCACTAACGCAGCGATGACGGCGAAGGTGCATCCAGATATCCAGGTCGCCATGAACGGCGTGGCAAAACGCGGATGCACGCTGGAGAGTTTTTTCGGCAGCAAACCATCACGCGACATCGCAAAAATAATCCGGGTCTGGCCGTAAGACATCACCAGAATCACCGTCGTCATCCCGAGAATCGCACCCATATCGATAAAACCGGCGACCCAGTTTTGCCCTGCATATTTCAACGCCAGCGACACCGGACTATCGACGCCGAGAAATTTTTCGTAAGGCACGATGCCAGTCATGATGCCGGTCACCACCACATACAGCAACGAGCAGATACCCAGCGAAGCGATGATCCCGATCGGCAAATCACGCTCAGGCCGTTTGACTTCCTCAGCCGCCGACGCCACCGCATCAAAACCAATAAAGGCAAAAAACACCACGGCGGCGGCACTAAAGACGCCTTCAAAGCCAAACGGTAAAAACGGTTGCCAGTTGGCTGGCTCGACATACCCGACGCCGACGACGATAAACAGCAACACCACTCCGATTTTGAGAAACACCAAGAGGTTATTGACGCGTGCCGACTCTCGGATCCCAATCGATAGCAAAGCCGTGATCACCATCAGGATAAGAAACGCCGGCAAGTTGAACCAGGTCGTTACGCCCGGCAAAGCCCCGGGTGCAGCGCTCAGTACCGCCGGAATATGCACGCCGAAACCTTCCAGCAGCGATTTGAAATAACCCGACCAGCCAACCGCCACCGTGGAGGCCGCCAAACCGTATTCCAGCAGCAAATCCCAACCAATCATCCACGCCACAAACTCGCCCATAGTGGCGTAGCTATACGTATAAATAGAGCCCGACACCGGTACCGCCGAGGCCAACTCGGCATAGCACAGCGCAGCGAAGCCACAAGCCACCGCCGCCAGCAAGAACGATAGTGTCAAACCCGGACCGGCCATCGTAGCTCCCGTCCCGGTCAAGACGAAAATCCCCGTACCGACAATCGCGCCTATCCCCAGTAAGGTCAGATCGAGCGCCCCGAGAGAGCGCTTTAAGCCACTTGTATTTCGATGACTATCAAGAATCATCTGATCAAGGTTTTTGGTACGAAACAAACTCATGCAACTTCTCCTGTAAAGATAAAACGGTGCCTCAATTACCGGATAAATGTGAGATCGGTTCTTGGGTGGCGGGATAGTGTGGGTAGATTCTTAAGTGAGCGCCAGAGGCTGCAATATGCGATCGCAGTCCGGACCTGACGGTCTTTGATGGGGTAATAGATTGGGAAGGCATGATATCGATGCGCGCCAGATGGCCGGATCGGGAGGGGAGTTCGGTGCAGTGCATGGGCAAGGCGGCAATTAAGACGTTACCTCATCTTAATTTTGCAAAAAATTAAAGCGGGTTAGTCAGAAAAAGCCTGATTAAGTTTCCGTTTGGAAATTTTTATGGCGCCAATGGTGATGTGAGCTTGATATAGAGTACTTTTTTGTCAGCCTGAACTCTTCGAACCAGCTATCAGCAGATTTCAACTGGTTGAAATGCCAAGTACAGCCGATGCAGCTCTTTTACATTCATGCGAAATTGACTTCGCGCTTTTGTCTGTGATTTTGGGCCACTTGCATTTACCAGCTTAGATGCCGGGTCATAAATAATGTTGCCCGATGCCAGCGCACTTAAAAACAAAGAAAAATCTGTTCCCTCGCCCATGTGAATCGGACTGTCATATTTATATTCAGGTGGTATTGTTAAAGACTTGGTATAGGGGATGTACGCAGCAGCGGCATGTTTGCGTGCCCATTGCTCAATTAGCCCACCGAACGTCCATTGAGCAGAAATTTCTCCATCTGGCGCGATAAGGTGAATTCCTCCGCTAACGTCGGTTACCTTCCGGGTCTCGTCGTTATAGCCGATTAAAGTCAGGGTATGACCGGAAGTCGTTGATGGGATGCCCGCTTTGTGGGAACCAGTGAAATAGATAACGTCTTCTGGAAGCTGTCTGCCATATTTGCGAAGAAATGCCTCAACACCGTGCTCTCCATAAAACCCTGCATCCGGTTCCGGGGTCATGAGAGTGATGCGGGACCCGCTATATGCCTTCAGTTCCCATCCCATGTAGTCAGGAGCAGATCTTCCGTTCGGAATGATGCCGAATAAGGCCTCTAACGTGTAGCCACCAGCATTGCTTGCCACGTAGGGTTGTAGGACGCCAAATTTATTGAGGCGCTGTGAAGGATGCCATCCGGTTGTGTGAATCTGACGCAGCATCGCCAGTAACAGATCGCGTGGATTGGGTGTGGCGTGACGAATTATTTCCTGGAGTGTTCCTGCGGATGGTAACGGCGGCGGCAGATTTTTCGCCTCAATTTCTGTCGCGACAGGAGTGCCAGCCGCAGCCAGATAAGTGTAAATTTCTTTGTCAGTAACGCCAAAGAACATGACCCGACCATCGTGACCATTATTAAACTGTCGAGATTCTTTTTGTATTGGCTGAAGTAAATGGGATGGTGCGTTCGCACATCCACGCAGGAAGCCTGATAGCCGTACTTCGGGATAGTCGGGATAAAGAATAAGCTGAGTACCCGGTGCCTGGGCAACCTTACCTTCGCCATCTAGCCAGAAGAGGGGAACGCTTGCTTTGAAGTTTGGACGTTTTCCGCCGGGTTCGGTGCGGATATCTCCAAATACCAGCAGTTTGAGGACGTCGAAGCTTTTGCCCAGATAAATTTGCTGTTTGGTGTTGTCGTTCTCTGCGAGCAATTTGCAATAAATATGCTTTGCTCCAAGGTGCTCCATACAGTCAAGCAAAGCATCAAGCGTCTGAAATTCCTTCAATTTCCGTCCCCTTAAATTCAATCGTATGCATCCGGGGATCTGCGAGCCATACACTTAACTGGTCCACCAACAAGTTGATGGAAAGCTTATACCGGCCCTTCAGTGCACATTCCCAGACGATCGCTATGCGCCAACCCTTAGCGCTCAGATTTTCGCGGGAAATTATATCTCTTTTGCGATTACTTTCAATTTTGATAAGCCAGAACTTTGTTCTTGTCTGAGGGATTTTAAACAGGTGACAATCATGGCCGTGCCAGAAACATCCATGCACAAAAATTAAGGCTTTGTATTTTTTCAGGACAATATCGGGAGTGCCGGGTAACGTTTTAACGTTGAGCCGGTAACGAAACCCTCGTGCGTGTAGTGCTTTACGAATGAGAAGTTCGGGTTGCGTATCCCGGTCCCGGACTGCCCGCATATTCTTCGACCGGACGAGCGGAGAATGTACGTCAGTCAAAAGTTATGCCGCCTTGGCAAGGTTCTGCGCGGCGCGCTTTTTTGCTTCGAGAATTGTTGGTTTCATCAGTTTTGCGACCGCTGCAAAGACAGGGACAACGACTGAGTTACCAAATTGCTTATAGGCTTGCGTATCTGAAACGGGAATCCGAAAATTTTTCTCTGTGGGTCCGTCATAACCCATCAGGCGCGCGCATTCGCGCGGTGTCAGGCGTCGTGGCCGGTTCTTTTCATTGGTCTTATTTGACAGTGGTTTGTCAGGGTCAAAACCACGGTCGATCAGTATTTCAGACCCATCCTTGTAATAGCGTGCCGAAAGCGTCCGGGTGGTGTCCTCACCCTTGACTAGTCCGTAACCAAAACCATTACCTTTTGCTTTATGTTTGATGGAGTAATTAAACAGGTACTCCCAGAGCTTGGGCGTAAGTATGTATTTGTCGTCGACTTTTTCTTCAAGGATGTCGCGCAGTACAGGTTTGCGCTTCGGAAACTGTTTCGCCAGATCGCGCAATGTGAATCCGTCATGCACCCCCAGATCTTTGCGGAAGCCGACCAATACGATGCGCTCACGATGTTGGGGAACGAATTTTTTTCCATCAACAATTTTAGGGTCTTCGCTACCGACGTGATTGTTGTCAGATATCCAGTATCCCAACTCTTCCAGCGTCTCGGTGATGACTTTAAAGGTCCGGCCTTTATCGTGGCTTTTAAGATTTTTAACGTTCTCAAGCACAAAGGCGACAGGTCGTTTAACAGCAATAATCCGTGCAACGTCAAAAAACAGCGTTCCCTGAGTTTTACACTCGAAGCCATGTGCAACACCCAGCGAGTTCTTTTTAGAGACGCCGGCAATTGAGAACGGCTGGCACGGGAAGCCTGCAAGCAGCACATCATGTCGCGGCACAGTTTCATCGATATGTCTGTAAGCGGCCTGCTCAGAAATATCTTCCTGGTCGCTCAGCGTGATTTTTCGGATATCGTCATTAAAAATGTGGTGTGCCGGATCGGAGTAATAGTTGGCCTTGTAAGTCTGGACGGCGTACTTATTCCATTCACTTGTTAATACACAGCGACCGCCTGCCTCTTCAAAACCGCGACGGATTCCGCCAATTCCGGCAAAAAGATCAATGAAATCGAATTCATACTTAGTCTTACCTGAAGGGGGCTGGGGGAGAAGCCGTTGTAGTTCGATGAATTCGCTATGGCTGAGACTGGGAGATGCTTTGCCATTTAACCATCTGTTGATGGTTTCCCTGCACCAGTCTTTGGGAGATACGGCATTCAGATATGCGGCAACATATTTCTGATCGTAGATTTCGAGAACTTGTTTTAAAAGGGAAAGTTCTTCGTCTCGGGGAGTCATGGTCATCATTTTTATTTAGGTAATATTGAGTGACATAATATCACTCATTTGACCCAGATATTGAGACATATTATGAGGTCGTCAGAGTGCGTGTAGGGGAGGGGAATGGCGTCATTAATGTGTGTGTGAAAAGTTAAATATACTGTATTTATGAACAGTATTAAAGGGTTTTTAGCACTATCGATATCGTGGTGTTTTATGGCGTTTTGAATCGGCGTACGTAGATCAATCCACCTCAAACCCATACGCACGCTCAACTTTTGCAATCCGGGTGGTATAGGCGCTGTACCAATCACTACGTCCACTTTCCTGCGCCATCAAATGCTCAGCATTGGTTTTCCAGGCGCGGATGGCTTCCAGCGATGTCCAGTAGGAGACGGTAACGCCAACCGTTTCGCGGGCCGACTCAAGCCCCAGAAAGCCCGGTTGCTGCCGGGCCAACTCCACCATGCGATCCGACATGGCGTCGTAGCCGTGATCGCCCTCCGTCCTGATGGAGGTAAAAATAACGGCGTAATACGGTGGCGTTGGTGTGGTTGCGATCATTGACGTTCCTAAAAAAATGCAAAGTTTATTCAGCCTCAACGCGTCTGAAATCGATAAATCCCATCCGCATCCAGCCGTCGCGTGAGCACGCCGTCAAACCATAATTTATGCAAATGCGCCAACGCCTCGCCGAGTGCAAATGTCATTTGATGCGCATCCAGCGGACGTGGAAACATGATCGGCACGATATCGCTGGCCGACTGTGGCGCAGCGCATGCCTCCACCACCTCGGCCAACCGGTCATGATGATGCGCATCAAGCTGATCGATGCGCGTGTGCAAGCCGCGAAAAGGCTTGCCGTGTGACGGTAGCACCAGCGTATCGGCAGGTAAGTCACGGTATTTTTTGAGCGAATCCAGATATTGTTGCACCGGATTGGACTCCGGTTCAATGGCAAATACCGAGACATTGGTCGAAATCCGCGGCAACACCATATCGCCCGAAATGAGCACATTCAAATCAGCGCAATATAGCGCCACATGCTCCGGTGCGTGACCAAAGCCGGTGATCACCTGCCATGCGTGCGCGCCGATCCGAAATCGTTGCTGATCGTGCAAGCGGCGATAGGCGTGCGGAACGCTAGGCACCAGGCTCGGATAATACGATTTGCGTTGCGATACTTTGGCAATCACTTCCGGGTCACGCATCCCGTGCATTTCAAAATGCGGCAACATCGCGCTACCATCGCTACCCGGCAACGCCGCCGACATCATTCGCGCTGAAAAATATTCGCCGGTGCTCATCCACAGCGGTGCCTGCCAGCGCTGACAAATCCAGTCGGCCAGCCCGACATGATCAGGGTGGCAATGCGTGACCAACACACGCAACACCGGCAAGCCCTGTAATTGCGTGGCAAAAATATTCTCCCAGGCGGCCCGCGTTGCATCGTTGCAAATCCCGCAATCGATGATGGTCCAGCCTTTTTGCACACCGTTTTCGGTTTCGATACTGTCTTCCAGCAGCCATAAATTGATATGGTTGAGCGCAAACGGCAGCCCCATGCGCAGCCAACGGATACCGGGCGCGACGTCAAAGGTCTGGCCGATCTCCGGCAAAAAATCGGCAAATGCATAGTCAAGCTGGGCTTCTAGGGGATTCATTCAGACGTCCTTTATTGATGAAGGGTTAATAGACGTAGAGTGCCACAGAAGAGGAATTTTGGAATACGTTAGCGCAATCAGCTAGTGCCTGAGTAAGTTGCCTCACGTACGAGAAGCGCACACGTAAAAGAGCCCCGAAAAATTCGGGGCTCTTCATTAAAACCTGCCTGATGATGGGTATCAATCAGGCATGCGTGGATCAAGCCAGATCGTAACGATCAAGATTCATCACCTTGGTCCAGGCCGCCACAAAGTCATGCACAAACATTTGCTGCGCATCGCTCGATCCATAGACTTCCGCGATGGCGCGCAGTTGGGAGTTCGAGCCGAATACCAGATCGACCACCGTTCCCGTCCATTTGAGTGCGCCGCTGGCCCGATCATGCCCCTCCAACACGCCTTCGGATGCCGTTGATTTCTGCCACTTGGTGTTCATGTCGAGCAGAGTGACAAAGAAATCATTGGTCAAGGTTGCAGGCCGTTTGGTGAAAACACCATGTTGGGCCTGCCCGAAGTTGGCATTGAGCGCACGCATGCCGCCAATTAACACCGTCATCTCAGGTGCCGTCAGCGTCATCAGATTGGCCCGATCCAACAGCAACTCCGCTGCCGACCCTTCGCGTCCTTTGCCGAGGTAGTTGCGGAATCCGTCTGCAGTCGGCTCCAGAACGGCGAATGACGCGACATCAGTCTGCTCTTGGGAAGCATCCATACGCCCCGGTGAAAACGGAACGAGCACGTTCTGCCCGGCTGCTTTTGCCGCTGCCTCAACAGCAGCTGCGCCGCCCAGCACGATCAAGTCCGCCAGCGAAACCTTCTTGCCGCCCGATTGCGCGCTGTTGAAGTCTTGCTGGATGGCTTCCAGAGTGTGCAGCACCTTTGCCAATTCGGCCGGTTGATTCGCTTCCCAATCCTTCTGAGGAGCAAGACGAATGCGCGCGCCGTTTGCGCCGCCGCGTTTGTCGCTGCCACGGAAGGTTGCCGCCGAAGCCCAGGCCGTTGTCACCAGTTGCGAGACAGACAGTCCGGAGGCCAAGAGCTTGGCTTTTAGGGCCGAAATATCCTGCTCCCCGATCAAGGCATGATCAACCGCCGGAATCGGGTCTTGCCACAACTCCTGCTGCGCAGGAACGAGCGAGCCAAGATAGCGCGCAACAGGACCCATATCGCGGTGCGTCAGCTTGTACCAAGCCTTGGCAAACGCGTCTGCGAACTCTTGCGGGTTCTGATGGAAGCGTCTGGAAATCTTTTCATAGGCCGGGTCCATCCGCAGCGAGAGGTCGGTCGTCGCCATCATCGGCGCGTGCCGCAGCGACGGATCGTGCGCGTCCGGCACAGTACCGGCGCCAGCACCCTCTTTCGGCGTCCATTGTTGCGCGCCGGCAGGGCTCTTGGTCAGCTCCCATTCGTAGCCGAACAAGGTGTCGAAGTAGCTGTTATCCCAGGTGATTGGCGTTGGAGTCCATGCGCCTTCCAAGCCGCTGGAGATCGTATGGACGCCTTTGCCGCTGCCAAAGCTATTTTTCCAGCCGAGGCCTTGCTCTTCTATATCCGCACCTTCGGGGGCGGGACCAACGTATTTTCCCGGATCGGCAGCACCATGGGTTTTGCCGAAAGTATGACCACCGGCACAGAGGGCGACTGTTTCTTCGTCATTCATCGCCATGCGTGCGAAGGTCTCACGGATATCATGCGCCGCAGCGAGTGGGTCCGGGTTGCCATTCGGGCCTTCCGGGTTGACGTAAATCAGGCCCATCTGCACCGCGCCCAGAGGATTCTCGAGTTCACGATTGCCGCTGTAACGCTTATCGCCCAGCCATTCAGCCTCAGGACCCCAGTAAATATCTTCTTGCGGTTCCCAAACGTCCGCACGCCCACCAGCGAAACCGGCGGTCTTGAAGCCCATGGATTCCAGCGAAATATTGCCGGTAAGAACGATCAGATCAGCCCAGGAGATTTTCCGGCCGTACTTCTGTTTGATCGGCCACAGCAAGCGCCGCGCCTTGTCCAGACTCACGTTATCCGGCCAGCTATTAAGAGGTGCGAAGCGCTGTGTGCCAAAGCCCGCGCCACCGCGACCATCGGCGATACGGTAGGTACCGGCGCTATGCCACGCCATACGAATAAAGAACGGCCCATAGTGACCATAATCGGCAGGCCACCAGTCTTGCGATGTCGTCATCAACGCATGCAGATCCTGAACAACAGCGTCCAGATCGAGGCTTTTAAATTCTTCAGCGTAGTTGAACGCGTTGCCCATAGGATCGGACAGGGAAGAGTTTTGATGCAGAATTTTGAGGTTGAGCTGATTAGGCCACCAGTCGGCATTTGTTGTGGCACCAGCTACTGTCGGTTTCAGTTTACCGCCCGAAAATGGGCATTGTGGTTCAGTTGACAAGGTATTCCCCTTTTGCTTGGTTGCAAGAAATTACCTGGCTGAGTGTAGGCCCCAGACTCTGATTAACCTACAACATATTTCCAATCGGAACGATAGTCAGATCCGGAGGACTGACGCAAAACCGCCTCAGCAAACCTACGAGGCGGTCGCCACCGCTGTTTGCGGCCGCACGCATTCCGAGGCTTGCCGCCCCGTCATGCTCTGGTTAAGCCGAGGCATCAGTGTGGGAGCCAGCACTTTGAGCACCTGCACCGTCAGGGCGCTGGTGAATTTGTATTCCGCCGCCTTGGGTCCCGCAACATACGCTACGACGGTGCCGAAATAGCGATCCCCGAGATAGAACACGAAAGCCCCGGAGCGGCTGACCACCCTTTCCGAAATCATGCCGCCGCCCTTGGCGAAGGTCTTAAAACGATTGTCACCCGTGCCGGTCTTGCCGCCCACCGCCATCGGCGTGCCATCTGGCAACGTGAAGACGCCTGCTAACCGTTTGGCTGTGCCTAGCTGCACTACTTCAGCCAGCAACGGCCGTATCAGCTTCGGAATTTCCGGCGGCAATATCCGTTCGCCGCTTTGTGCGGCCCGAGTGAGTGCTGTGTCATAAGGCGTGGCCGCCGCAAAATGCAGACGTTCAATGCGTACCGTCGGCAAGCGCACGCCGTCGTTGGCGATAATCCCCATCAGCTCTGCCAGCGCATCCGGGCGATCGGCCGAGGCACCGATGGCGGTGCCGTAGGAAGGCACCAGCGCATCGAAGGGATAGCCCACCCGTTTCCAGGCCTTGTGGATTTCCTGAAAGCCTTCGACTTCCAGCAACTGTTTGATGCGTTTGTCCTGCGCGTTCTTATGCCGGGTCTTGAACAACCATTGATAGACCTCTTGCCGCTGGCCTGTACTTGCCTCGAAGGTTTGCGTGAGCGTGGCCTCAGGATGTCCGCGCAGATAGTTCAGCGTCCATAACTCCAGCGGATGCACACCCGCCAGATAGCCACGGTCCGGCAGATTGAAGCGTTGCGGCGAATACGCCTCGTACAATTTTCCCAACGCCTCCGGGCTCAGATCGGCGGCGGGCAGCCAGGTTTGCATGAATTGGGCAAATTGCGCCTCATTGGCCTCAGGAGCGATACTGCGAAAAATCACCGCAAGGCGCTTCGGCGTCGGATGTATCCCCTCAATAAGCGCCTCTTCTGCACCCGACGCACTTTTGCCATGATATTTACGATAAAACAGCCCAATAAAGACCCGGCCCTCACGGTCGGCAAAGCGCTGTAAATACTCCTTGCGCTGCGGCAAATCGCTGTCTTCCAATAGCTGCGCGCTCGACCCCGGCGTCTGGTACATATAAAAATGCACCATATCGCGCATCAGCCGCACGAAGACCAGATTGACCGAATAGCGCAATCCTTCTTGCACCGTAAAGAAGCGAGAATCTTCCGATTTTTCGAAGTTGGCAAAACTCTGCATGCCGCCCCCGGTAAAGAACCATTCGCCCGGATTACCGGAATACTGGCGTTGCAGGGCCGCTTCCAGCATCGGCGTGAGGCTATGATCGGGCGCGCTTTCCAGATAGTCCAGCGCCCAGCGCCGGATCGGATCTTGCGCCGCCACAGGAATATTTTTTAGCGCAGCCGGGTCGAGGGCCGCATATTGACGGTGCAAATCAGCGACGATTTCCAGATAAGTCACCAGCGTGCGCAGCTTGGCGGTAGAGCCAAGATCGAGCTTGATGCCCTTATTGATATCGAGCGGCTCATCAAAGTTGTCCGCTTGCACCCGCACCCGGTTACCGTCCGGCAACCGCTCAAAGAGCGTCAACGCGTAGGTCACGCCACTGGGGTCGCCATGCTCAAGCAACTGAAAATCGATCAGCCCGGCAGCCTTGGCATAGGCCGGATCGCGCAGTTTGCGCAACACCGTCGTCACTTCCTGTTGCAGTTGGGAGTCCAGCGCACTATCGACCGTCAGGTCCAGACGATCCAATGCATACATTTTCGGCATGCCTAGCAGAGACGCCAGATTGCCACGCACAGCATTGATGCCTTTACGCTCGACCGGCGGCGGTGGCGGCGCTTGAACGTGTTCCTTTTGCCAGACCAGCGATTGCGCCAGCGCCGCGTTGCCCAGTTCCGCCGAGATCACCCCAGCCTTCACCATCCGACGCAGATAGGCATTGGTGAGCGCTTCCAACTCCGTGATCCGGGCCAGATAATACGACGGGCTACGCTGCGCAATAAACAGGCTCAGCGCCTCTTTATAAGCCAGCGCACGCTGTTCTGGCGGGGCGGGTGAATTGTCTGCCAGCAGCGTATTGACCTGCGCAAAATCCCGGCCATACCAGGCCCACAGGCCGTCTCCGATACCGTTGATTTCGCCAAAACCAGCCCGCGCAGCCAGCGGCACGGTATTGATGTAATCCACCACCAACTTTTGCCGCGCTATCGTCGTGTCTTCACCATTCAGATAAGCACGCACCGACGCCGACGCCATCTGGCGCAACTTATCCATCGGCGAGGCGGTGCGCCCGTCCGGCGCATGCCGGTATTTTTCGATCTGCGTCGCCAGCGTGCTGCCACCGGGCGACTCAGTGCCGAGATTGACTAAATGTAAAGTGTGATCCCATCCCGCCAAGGCAAAGCGCCCCCATTCGACGGCAGGATTACGGCGCGGCTGAGTAGGGTCGAGCAGATTGTGATTCTCGATATACAAAAGCGAATTGGCCAGCAACGATGGCACTGCCGCAAAGCCGGGATAGACCCGTTCGGGATAGCGCGTTGCATACATCGGCAAGCCATTGCAATCGAACACGCTCAGGCCGGCCTGATCTTTTTCCGGGTAAGGCAAGTACAAACCGTGCGCGACCATCTCGCGCATCCGTGGCGACAGCCTTGCTTGTGCGCTCACGCTGTAGTTTGCCGCAATGAGCCGCTTCAGATAGGCGGGCAATTGCGCATAACCCATCCGTAAATCGTAAGGTCCGGCATCGGAATAATGGATCGAAGGGCTGGGCCCGGGCGCGACCACAAAAGTCAGATCATGCCCGAGCCGTGCAAGATAGCGGGCTTGCAAGCGCGAGGTACGCACTTCGTCGGCAGTGCAATAGATCACCGCCACCACTGACAGCAGGATTGCCATCAGAATGACAAACTTAATGGGGCGGAAGCGATTATTCATCATGGGCTCCGGGTGGTTTGTGCCGAGTGGAGCGATCCAGTTTTAGGATATTTAGATGTTAATATATTAACGTATTCTGTGTGTCGGGTTGTGGTAAAACATCAACGTTCCCCCATCATTTTCGGTATGAATTGGTACCGACTATCTGACTCGAACAGGTCACTTTCTGCTTACGAAGCCGCTGCCGGCTTAGGCAAAATATGTTGGAGGCGCTGATTTATCATGTTTCTCGGCAAGCTTGAACAGAAGGCGGTTTGGAGCTATCAGGCTGTAAAAACAACTGCAATATGACCAGCGGATTTCCTTTGGCTACCGGAGCTGACAACTATTTGTACATCACGGCCAAGACGCACTAAACAATCCAACATCTTCGATTCGCTGATTCCACGAAATTGGCCGCGCAACATGTTTGATAATTTAGGTTGCGTTAAGCCCAGCACTTCGGCGGCCTCTTGCTGAGTCCAACGACGACTTTTGATGATCTCACCAATTTTTGTTGCCAATTGCGCTTTTACCAGCATTTCTTCTGCGTCACGCATACCCAGGTTGGCATAGACATTGCCGCAGCTTTCTTCAATTTCAATCATTCCGTTCTCCTTTGGCATGGGCTTCTGCTGCTTTCAATCGTAGTTGGATTAAGTCCATGTCTGGCTTTGGCGTTGCGATTTCATGCATTACTTATATCCATATGGGTATATAAAACAAAGAAGCTTAGTCTGGACTCATCACGAATTAGGCATCGTTCGAGTTCTGTCCTGTTTTTATTGCTAATGATTGATATCGCATAATTATTCATATTCAATAATTTAGAATAATTCCCTTCATGCAACTTTTTCCATCGAACTGACTTGGCCACTCAGATGGCGAAGCAACTCATTCAAAATGGACGTTCGAATCCATTCCCTCGTCCATATGTCTCACCATACTTTTTTAAGCTATTGATTTTATTGAAGTTCAATAGTGTTTGGACGTCCAAACACGTCCAAACACGTCCATATCACAGACGTTATTTTTATAGCATCTAAGAAGCAATTCCCAGCACGTCCCAAGAGAATATTTCTACCCTCCCACAAAATTCGGTTGACGTTAACGTCAACTGCGGATAACTTGGCGCATTCATGAAAATTCAATTGCCTGAGCACTATCCCGGTATTTTTTCATCCAGCTTTTAGTCATCCACCGTATTGCTCCCATATCCACCTATGCCAACCTACACCATCACCGAACTTGCACGTGAATTTGAGATTACGCCACGGGCTATCCGGTTCTATGAGGATCAAGGCTTGCTTAGCCCTGGTCGTGATGGCGCTGGCGGGCGCAATCGCGTCTATGCAGCGCGTGAGCGTACCCGTTTAAAGCTGACCTTGCGCGGAAAGCGGCTGGGATTGACCTTGCTGGAAATCAAAAGTCTGGTCGATATGTACGATTCGCCGAAAGATTCTGCTGCGCAACTGGAGCATTTTCTGGTGGTATTGGCGCGCCATCGTTCATTGCTCGAACAGCAGCGTGAGGATATCGATGTGACGCTGGCAGAGGTGCTCGAGCAAGAAGTTGAATGTACTAAATTGCTGAAAGCCGATCAGTTTAGTCAAAAATAAGTCGTCCCAGCTAAAGCCATTAGCTACCCCAAAAATGCCATATAAATCACTAACCCACAGGCGACGGGCTGATCCCACGCCACCCAGAGGAGACAAACATGCTGCACTTACCCGGTCTGAATTTTGCTCACGGTGAAGATATCGCCGCCTTACGTGAAACGATCGCCCAATTCGCCGCCGCCGAAATTGCCCCGCGTGCAGCCGAGATTGACCGTACCGATCAATTTCCAATGGATTTATGGAAAAAAATGGGTGATCTCGGCCTGCTCGGGATCACTGCCGACGAAGCCTACGGCGGTATCGGCATGGGCTATCTGGCCCACATCATCGCGCTCGAAGAGATTTCCCGCGCCTCGGCCTCGGTCGGCCTGTCCTACGGCGCGCATTCTAATTTGTGCGTCAACCAGATCAGCCGCAATGGCACGCCCGAGCAAAAAGCCAAATACTTGCCGAAACTGATTTCCGGCGACCACATCGGTGCGCTCGCTATGTCCGAGCCTAACGCCGGTTCTGACGTCGTCAGCATGAAGCTGCGCGCCGATTTAAAAGGCGACCGCTATGTGCTCAATGGCACCAAAATGTGGATTACCAACGGCCCTGACGCTGATGTCATGGTGGTCTACGCCAAGACCGATCTGGCCGCCGGTTCGCGTGGCATGACCGCGTTTCTGGTCGAGAAGACGTACAAAGGGTTTAGCGTCGCCCAAAAACTCGACAAACTCGGCATGCGCGGATCGCACACCGGTGAGTTGGTGTTTCAGGATTGCGAAATCCCGCTTGAAAACGTCCTCGGCGGCGTCGGTAAGGGCGTCAATGTTCTGATGTCCGGTCTCGATTTTGAGCGCACCGTGTTGTCCGGCGGCCCGCTCGGCATCATGCAAGCCTGTCTGGACGTTGTTGTCCCCTACGTGCATGAACGCAAACAGTTCGGTCAGGCGATTGGTGAATTTCAATTAATGCAGGGTAAGCTGGCCGATATGTATTCGACCATGATGGCCTGCAAAGCCTATGTCTACGCAGTCGGTCAGGCCTGCGACCGCGCCGACAGCCCGGCAGCAGTGCGTGCGCTGCGTAAAGATGCCGCTGGCGCGATTCTGTATTCGGCTGAAAAAGCCACATGGATGGCGGGCGAAGCGATTCAGGCGCTGGGCGGCAACGGCTATATCAATGAGTACTCGGTCGGTCGGTTGTGGCGCGATGCAAAATTGTATGAAATCGGTGCGGGAACCAGCGAGATCCGTCGTATGCTGATTGGCCGCGAATTGTTTTCTGAAACGGCTTGACGGCAGATCGCGTCGGGCAGCATCCCTCTCAACAAGGGGGATGCATTTTGGACCGGCCACAAGCCGCACCAAATCAATGAATGGGCAACGAATAAGCGGCGTTGTAGTCACGCCATCAGTCCAATTAAACCCGTATTCCCCATTCAGTCATGACCTCATTACACATCCACACCGCTTTATTAGCACATCCGCAGCTCTCCGTTGCCCTAGGTAAACAGGTCTGGCTAAAGATGGAAAACACCCAGCCCTCCGGTTCCTTCAAGTTGCGCGGGATCGGCCTGCTGTGTCAGCGTGCGGTTGTCAATGGCGCAACGCGACTAGTTTGTCCCTCCGGCGGTAATGCCGGGTTCGCCGCCGCCTTTGCCGGTGCGGCTTTAGGCGTCCAAACCACCGTCGTTGTGCCGCTGACAACCAGCGCCGAAGTGATTGAGCGCATCCGCAACATAGGCGCAGAGGTTATCGTGCATGGCAGCGTCTGGGATGGGGCGAATCACTATGCGCTGCAACTGTGCGAACAAGCTGGCGCAGTCTATATTCCGCCCTTCAATCACCCCGATATCTGGGACGGCAACGCCACGCTGATCGACGAAGCCGCAGCGCAGGCAAAAGCCCGCAACATCGCATTTGACGTCGTTATTTGTTCGGTCGGCGGCGGCGGTCTGATGTCCGGTGTACTCCAGGGTATGCATCGCAACGGCATGCAAGACGTGCCGCTGATTGCAGTCGAAACTGAAGGCGCGGCATCCTTGCAAGCAGCGGTGCAAGCTGGCGAGTTGATCTCACTGCCAGCGGTGACTTCGATTGCCACTTCGCTAGGTGCCACGCGTGTGGCCGAAGCCGCATTGAACTGGACCCGCAAGCATCCAGTTCACAGCGTCACCGTCAGCGATGCGCAAGCGGTTGCTGCCTGCCTGTCGTTTGCCAATGACATGCGCACCATCGTCGAGCCAGCATGCGGCGCGGCATTGGCGGTGGCTTATCAAGCGTTACCAGTATTAGCGCCATTCAAGCAGCCATTGATAGTGGTCTGCGGCGGTATCGGTGCGACGCTGGAAGCACTTGCCGGTTGGAAACAGGCATTTTCATTATGATGAAGACCATCCCCCCAGCATTCCCCAAGCTCCTCTCGTCGCAAATCGCCTTCGACACTGCGCGCACGATCCTTGATGGATTCGATAAACATTACCGTTTGTTTCGCGAGGTCAGCCACGCCGCTAAACGTCATTTCGAATGCAGCGACTGGAAAGGCGCACAAGTCGAGGCGCGCGAACGGATCGCTTTTTATGACACGCGTGTGAGCGAATGCGTGCGGATGCTGGAAGACGAATATGAAGACGCAGACCTCACCGACGCCGTCTGGCGCGAGGTCAAATTGCATTACATCGGTTTACTGACCAACCACAAGCAACCCGAACTGGCGGAGACGTTCTTTAATTCGGTTTGCTGCAAAATGTTGCATCGGGCTTATTTTCATAACGATTTCATCTTTGTGCGCCCGGCAGTCTCTACCGAATATATCGACACCGATGAAACGCTGCCCACGTATCGGGTGTATTACCCCCTGCTCGACGGCATGAACGCCACCCTCAAACGCATCATCACCAATTTTCAGTTGCAACGCCCGTTCGCCGATCTGGACCGCGATGTGACGCTCGCTGAGCAGCGCATTCAGCAGTTTTTTAGCACCGGCTCGCTAGAACCGAACCATCAGATTCAAGTGTTATCGACGCTGTTTTACCGCAACAAAGGCGCCTACATGGTCGGCAAGATCATCAACGGCAGCAATGAATATCCGTTTGTGATTCCGATCCTGCACAACCGCAACGGCGACTTGATACTCGACGCCGTGCTGTTTGAGCGCAAAGTGCTGGCGATTTTGTTTTCATTTACCCGCGCCTATTTCATGGTCGAGATGGAAGTCCCATCGGCTTACGTGCAGTTTTTACGCTCGCTCATGCCAGAAAAACCGCGTAGCGAAATCTATACGATATTGGGTTTGCAAAAAGCCGGGAAAGCCCTGTTTTATCGCGATTTTTTGCGCCATTTACGGCACTCTTCCGACCATTTTGAAATCGCCCCCGGTATCCGCGGCTTGGTCATGGTGGTGTTTGCGCTGCCCTCGTTTCCGTATGTGTTCAAAGTCATCAAAGATTACTTCCCGGCACCCAAAGAAACCACCAACGCCATCGTCAAAGAAAAATATTTACTCGTCAAAAACCACGACCGCGTAGGCCGCATGGCCGATACGCTCGAATACTCCAGCGTTGCCTTCCCGCGTGCACGTTTTGCCGATGAATTACTGGCCGAACTCAAGCTCGTTGCACCCTCGGTGGTCGAAGAAGACGGCGACGAAATCGTCATCAAGCATCTGTATATTGAACGCCGCATGGTTCCCCTCAATATTTATCTCAGCACGGCCCAGGCCAAGGACGATCACGCCGCGCTGGAGCACGGTATTGTCGAGTACGGCAACGCCATTAAAGAGTTGGTCGCCGCCAACATTTTCCCCGGCGACATGCTGTACAAAAACTTCGGTGTCACGCGTCATAATCGTGTCGTCTTTTATGACTATGATGAGATTGAATACATCACCGATTGCAACTTCCGCACCATCCCCTTACCGCGCAATGAAGAAGAGGAAATGTCTGCCGAACCTTGGTATTCGGTTGCAAAAAATGACGTATTTCCAGAGCAGTTCGGGGTCTTTCTGTTAGGCAACCCCAACGTCAGAAAATACTTTTTGAAACACCATGCAGATTTATTGACCCAACAGTATTGGCAGCAACGCAAACAGCACATACTGGAAGGTCATTTCGACGACGTTTTTCCTTATCCGCAAGAATGTCGTTTTAGAAACGCCCCAAAATTGACGGCCGCTATCACCATAGCGCCGCAAGATGTTGGGCAAGGTCAGACAACACACACTTCCATCACTATCTGATCAATCGGACGGCAAAGCCGTCTACACTGGAGAAGCAACATGAGTGAAAATACAAAAGACGCCATCGTTATCGTCGGTGCAGCACGCACCCCAATGGGCGCATTTCAAGGTGACTTTACTTCCCTTACCGCCAGCGATCTGGGCTCCGTTGCCATCAAGGCCGCAGTCGAGCGCGCAGGCTTGAAGCCAGAGCAAGTCGACAGCGTCATGTTCGGTAACGTACTGCAAGCAGGCCAGGGACAAGCCCCGGCACGCCAAGCCACGATCAAGGCCGGTTTGCCAATATCGACCAACGCCTCGACCATCTCTAAAGTATGCGGCTCCGCCATGCAAGCAACCATGTTTGCGCACGACGCGCTGTTGGCGGGCACGGTTCAGGTTGTCGTCGCCGGCGGTATGGAATCGATGACCAACGCACCGTATCTGATTCCAAAAGGACGCGGCGGATATCGCATCGGCCACGGCACGATTTTGGATCACATGATGTTGGACGGTCTGGAAGACGCCTACTCAAAAGGCGAAACCGGCGGTGGCCGTTCAATGGGTACTTTCGGTGAAGATTGCGCAGCCAAATACCATTTCACGCGCGAAGAGCAAGACAACTTTGCGATCAGCTCGGTTAAGCGCGCACAAGCCGCTCAAGCCGATGGCCTGTTCAAATGGGAAATCGCGCCAGTGACAGTGACCAGCCGTGCCGGTGAAGTCATCATCGATAAAGATGAAGGCCCAGCCAAAGCCAAAGTCGAAAAAATCCCCAGCCTGCGCGCAGCCTTCAAAAAAGACGGCACGATCACCGCCGCCTCGTCGTCCTCCATCAACGACGGCGCAGCCGCCCTGGTATTGATGCTGGAGTCCACCGCCAAAAAACTCGGCTGTACCCCCATCGCCCGTATCGTCGGTCACGCCAGCCATTCGCAAGAACCTGAATGGTTCACTACAGCCCCGGTCGGCGCGATTGAAAAGCTCTACAAAAAAATCGGCTGGACCAGCGCTGACGTCGATCTGTTTGAAATCAACGAAGCCTTTGCCGTGGTCCCCATGGCGGCCATGAAAGAACACAACATCGCGCACGACAAAGTCAACGTCCACGGCGGCGCATGCGCTTTGGGCCATCCGATAGGCGCATCCGGCGCACGCATTATCGTGACCCTTTTGGGTGCACTCAAAGCCACCGGCGGCAAGCGTGGCGTGGCATCGTTGTGTATCGGCGGTGGTGAAGGTACTGCGTTGGCGCTTGAATTGTTGTAAGCAGGTTTTTGGCTACGTCGGTGACGGCGTAGCCAAAGCAAGACTTAGGGTCTATTGACATTGAATTTAAAAGCTCCGTTCGTACTGAGTAGCCCGCTAGGGCGTATCGAAGTATTTGCATGCGTCGGTGCATCTTCGATACGGCACTTTGTGCCTACTCAGTCCGAACGGACTTAGTAGTGTTTCACACACTTTATATGTCAACACACTCTATTGAGAGTGAACAAAAAGGATATAGATGAGCGCAGCAATCGATTTCTATTTTGATTTTTCTTCCCCCTACGGCTATTTTGCCGCCGCCCGTATCGACGAGCTGGCCGGCAAGTACGGGCGTGATGTCGAGTGGCATCCGATTTTGCTCGGCGCAGTCTTCAAGACCACCGGCTCGGCCCCGCTCACAGAGCTGCCGATGAAGGGAAAATATTCGTTACACGATTTTGAACGCACAGCGCGTTATCACGGCATTCCCTACAACAAACCACCGGCGTTTCCGCTGCCGACGCAAGTCGCCGCAAGAGCCATGTTGTGGGTGCAAAGCAAGCACGGTGCAGACCAGTCGATCAAGTTTGCCAAGCTGGTATATCAGGCGATGTTCGTCGACGGCATCAATATTGCCGAGCCATTGAATATCCTCGATATCGCGCGCAAAAACGGGATCGATACCGATGGCATGGCCGAAGGCATTAACAGTTTATCGATCAAGAATCAGTTGAAAGCCGAAATCGATTTAGCGATGGCGCGTGGCGTATTCGGCTCGCCCTTCGTGATCGTGGATGGCGAATCGTTTTGGGGATTTGACCGTTTTGAACAAGTCGAAGCCATGCTGAAATTCGGCAAAATTTAAAGAAAATGAAAAGTACGATCAAGGCAACACTCTGTCCCTGCGGCGGCGGCCAGTTCTCAAGCTGCTGCGGTCGCTTCATTGACAGTGCTGCGATACCGCAAACGGCGCAGGAATTAATGCGTTCGCGCTATACCGCTTTCACATTGCGCGACGATGCGTATTTACGCGCAACCTGGCATCACAGCAAGCGGCCTGCGGCGCTCGATATCACCGCCAATGACGACGGCATGAAATGGCTGGGTCTGGATGTACGCCAGCATCAGACATCGGGCAATACGGCAACGGTGGAATTTGTCGCTCGCTACAAAATCGCTGGTCGCGCCCAACGTTTGCATGAATTAAGTCAGTTCGTCAGAGAGTCGACAGAGGGCAGTCTGCGTTGGTTTTATGTGGATGGCATTTCTCCGGAAAAAAAATAAAGACGATACGGTTTGGCAGACCATAACAATACCAAGGCTGCTAAAAAAGTTGCACCGACAGGAGACAAAACAGCATGCAAACGCACAACGATTTACCAGAAAATGCAGCAATGACTATGCAATCCACAAGTATGGCTGTCGGCAGTCAGGATACGCCGCTCATCGAGCAAACCATCGCCGTATTTTTCGACGCAATGGTGGAGCAAGTTCCCGACAACGAAGCGCTGGTCGCCTGCCATCAAAACGTCCGCATGACCTATCGGCAATTGCAAACCGCCTCCCGCCAAGTGGCAAGCGCCTTGCTGAACATCGGCATTGCGTGCGGCGACCGGGTCGGTATCTGGTCGCACAACAATACCGAATGGTTGTTGATGCAACTGGCAACCGCGCGGGTCGGCATTATTCTGGTCAATATCAATCCCGCCTATCGCGTGAGCGAGTTGGAATACGCGCTCAACAAAGTCGGCTGCAAAGCCTTGGTCACCATGACCAATTTTAAAACCAGCGACTATCTGGAGATGTTGCATACGCTGGCTCCAGAGTTGGCGGCAAGCATTCCCGGCGCATTAAATGCGGTACGCATCCCTACTTTAAAGACAGTGATTCATCTTGGAACAGAGGTGTTTCCCGGCATGTTGCGGTTCGCCGATTTGATCGCCAGCGGCGACAGTGAAGATGCCCGGATAGACGCAATCAGCGCCACACTGCACGCCACCGATGCCATCAATATCCAGTTCACCAGCGGCACCACCGGCTTCCCCAAGGGCGCAACGCTGACGCACCGTAATATTCTCAATAACGGTTTTTTCATCGGCGAAGCAATGCGTCTGACAGCGCTTGACCGGCTCTGTATTCCTGTCCCGCTGTACCACTGTTTCGGCATGGTCCTAGGTAATCTGGCCTGCTTAACGCACGGCGCAACTATCGTCTATCCGAACGATGGGTTTGATGCGCTATCGGTATTACAAGCGGTCCAAAACGAGCGCTGCACCGGCTTGCACGGCGTGCCGACGATGTTCATCGCCGAGCTTGATCATCCGCGTTTTGCCGAGTTCGATCTCACCACTCTACGCACTGGCATCATGGCCGGATCGCCTTGCCCGACCGAGATCATGAAGCGCGTCGTGCGCGACATGCACCTCGAACAAATCACGATTGCCTACGGCATGACCGAGACCAGTCCGGTCAGTTGCCAAAGCCAGACCGATACCCCGCTCATCAAACGCGTCTCAACAGTCGGTCTGGTCCATCCGCATCTGGAAGTCAAAATGGTCGATCCCGAATCCGGCCAGATTGTCCCCATTGGCGCAACCGGTGAACTCTGCACCCGTGGTTACTCCGTCATGCAAGGTTACTGGGACGATCTGCCCAAGACGCAAGAAGCCATCGACGCCGACGGTTGGATGCATACCGGCGACCTGGCGACGATGGACAGCGAAGGTTACGTCAACATCGTTGGTCGCATGAAAGACATGGTCATCCGTGGCGGCGAAAATATTTATCCCCGTGAAATTGAAGAATTTTTGTATCGCCATCCCGCTGTGCAAGACGTGCAAGTCGTCGGTATTCCGGACCTCAAATATGGCGAAGAACTCTGCGCGTGGATTATCTTGCGACCCGGTCAGAGCGTGGATGACGAAGGGATACGGACCTTTTGTCGCGACCAAATCGCCTATTACAAAATTCCGCGTTACATCCGTTTTGTGGATGCGTTTCCGATGACCGTTACCGGAAAAATACAAAAATTCAAAATCCGTGAAGCGATGCAAGAAGAGCTCAACATTAGTGATGTAAAGACCGCTTAAAAAACAAAGGATGTAGCTATGCCAAAACTCGAAAGCAAACTCAATCCCCGTAGCGAAGATTTCCAGCAAAACGCCAGCGCGCTCAATTTGTTAGTCGATGATTTACGTCAAAAGGTCGCGCAGATTGCCGACGGCGGCGGTGATGCCGCACGTAAAAAACACGTCGCACGCGGCAAATTGTTGCCGCGTGATCGCGTGCAAATGTTGCTCGACCCCGGCACGCCGTTTATGGAGTTCTCGCAACTGGCCGCCTATCACGTCTACAAAGACAAAGACGGCAGCGACGCCGCCCCCGCAGCAGGCGTCATCACCGGTATCGGTCGCGTCGCAGGGCAAGAATGCGTGATCGTCTGCAACGACGCCACCGTCAAAGGCGGCACCTACTATCCGCTCACCGTCAAAAAACATTTACGCGCACAAGAAATCGCCGCCCAAAATAACTTGCCCTGCATCTATCTGGTCGATAGCGGCGGCGCAAATTTGCCGAATCAGGATGATGTTTTCCCCGACCGCGATCACTTCGGTCGCATCTTTTATAACCAGGCCCATTTGTCGTCCAAAGGCATCCCGCAAATCGCCGTCGTCATGGGCTCCTGTACCGCTGGCGGTGCTTACGTCCCCGCCATGAGCGACGAATCCATCATCGTCAAAAATCAGGGCACCATCTTTTTAGCCGGGCCGCCGTTGGTCAAAGCCGCCACCGGCGAAGTCGTCAGTGCCGAGGATTTAGGCGGCGGCGATGTCCACACCCGCATGTCGGGCGTAGCCGATCATCTGGCGCAAAACGATCTGCACGCGTTGGCGTTGGCCCGCACCATCGTCTCGAATCTGAATCGCAAAAAACCCGAAGGCCCGGTGTTGCGTCCCGTGCGCGAACCGGCCTATCCGGCGCACGAATTGTATGGCGTCATCCCGCTCGATACGCGTAAACCCTTTGACGTACGTGAGGTCATCGCGCGCGTGGTGGATGGTAGCGAATTTGATGAATTCAAGGCCCGTTATGGGACCACGCTCATTTGCGGGTTTGCACATATCTATGGGATGCCGGTCGGGATTATTGCCAATAACGGGATTCTGTTTTCGGAAGCGGCGTTAAAAGGGACGCACTTCATTGAGCTGTGTTCGCAACGCAAAATTCCGCTGGTGTTTTTGCAGAACATCACCGGTTTTATGGTGGGGCGTAAGTATGAGAATGAAGGTATTGCGCGCAATGGGGCGAAGATGGTCACCGCTGTGGCGACGACTGCTGTGCCGAAGCTGACGGTGATTATTGGCGGTAGTTTTGGAGCGGGTAATTATGGGATGTGTGGACGGGCTTTTTCGCCGCGGTTTTTGTGGATGTGGCCGAATGCCCGGATCTCAGTGATGGGGGGGGATCAGGCGGCTGGGGTGCTCGCTA
>NZ_JBRIIQ010000026.1:0-48154 GCF_052976905.1 Glaciimonas sp. GG7
ATGCGTTGGCGTGGTGTTCGTCCTACCGTCCGCGGTGTGGTAATGAATCCAGTCGACCATCCTCACGGTGGTGGTGAAGGTAAGACCGCAGCTGGTCGTCATCCAGTTTCGCCATGGGGTCAGCAGACAAAAGGGAAGAAGACACGCCGTAACAAGCGTACTACTTCAATGATCGTCTCGCGCCGTGGCAAGAAATAAGGGGTAACACATGACACGTTCATTGAAAAAAGGGCCGTTCTGCGACGCTCATCTGGTGAAAAAAGTTGAGGCTGCTCAGGCAATCAAAGACAAAAAGCCAATTAAAACTTGGTCGCGTCGTTCAACTATCATGCCGGATTTTATCGGTTTGACGATTGCTGTGCATAACGGTAAACAACACGTCCCGGTATATGTTTCCGAAAATATGGTCGGTCACAAACTCGGCGAATTCGCTTTGACCCGTACGTTTAAAGGTCATGCCGCCGATAAAAAGGCTAAGAGATAAGGTCCGATATGGAAACTAAAGCTACCCTCCGCGGTGTGCGTCTGTCGGCCCAAAAGGGCCGTCTGGTCGCAGACCTGATTCGCGGCAAAAAAGTTGATCAGGCTCTTCACATTTTGGCATTCAGTCCAAAGAAGGGCGCTGCTATCATCAAACGTGTTCTGGAGTCCGCAATTGCGAACGCCGAACATAACGATGGTGCAGATATCGACGAACTGAAAATCACGACGATTTATGTCGAAAAAGGTTCGGTCCTGAAGCGCTTTACAGCGCGTGCAAAAGGCCGTGGTGATCGTATCTCGAAGCAATCCTGTCACATTTACGTGACTGTCGGAAACTAAGGAGTCACGATGGGACAGAAGATTCATCCAACCGGTTTTCGACTTTCGGTCACGCGTAACTGGGGTTCGCGCTGGTATGCTGGCAATAGTAATTTTGCCACTATGCTCAATGAAGACCTGAAAGTACGCGCATATCTGAAGAAAAAACTGAAGAATGCCTCCGTTGGCCGTGTTGTCATCGAGCGTCCTGCAAAGAACGCCCGTATCACAATCTACAGCTCACGTCCAGGTGTTGTTATCGGTAAAAAAGGCGAGGACATCGAAGTTTTGAAGTCAGCGCTGACTAAATTGATGGGTGTGCCAGTTCACGTTAATATCGAAGAAATTCGTAAGCCTGAAACTGATGCACAACTGATTGCTGATTCGATTGCTCAGCAGCTCGAAAAGCGCATTATGTTCCGCCGCGCGATGAAGCGTGCAATGCAGAATGCAATGCGTCTTGGTGCGCAAGGAATCAAGATCATGTCAGCTGGTCGTCTCAATGGTATTGAGATTGCTCGTACTGAATGGTATCGCGAAGGTCGTGTACCACTGCACACTCTGCGCGCTGATATTGATTATGGTACTAGTGAAGCTGAAACCACGTACGGGATCATTGGTATCAAGGTTTGGGTTTACAAGGGTGATCGTTTGCCTAACGGTGAAACTCCAGTAGTTGATATCCCTAATGACGATGATAAAAAGCGTCGTGGCCCACGTCGTGATGATGGTAAGCCGTCTAGCCGTCCACGTCCTAAAACTACAACGGCAGCAGGACCAGGCGCGGCAGTTGCGCGCCCGGCCCGTGCCAAAAAGCCGGATGGTGCTGCTGAAGGTGCTGCTGTTGCGCCGGCTGAGAAAGCAGGAGAATAACCATGCTGCAACCAGCACGCAGAAAATTTCGTAAAGAGCAAAAAGGTCGCAACAAGGGCATTTCACATTCGCGCGGTACTTCCGTGTCGTTTGGCGAATTTGGTCTGAAGGCGATTGGCCGTGGTCGTATTACGGCACGTCAGATCGAAGCTGCACGTCGTGCAATGACACGTCATATCAAACGGGGTGGTCGGATCTGGATTCGTATTTTCCCAGATAAACCGATTTCACAAAAGCCTGCCGAAGTCCGCATGGGTAACGGTAAGGGTAATCCTGAGTACTACGTGGCTGAGATTCAGCCAGGTAAGGTGCTATACGAGATGGATGGCGTCGAAGAAGTAATCGCACGTGAAGCGTTCCGTTTGGCTGCAGCTAAATTGCCGCTATTGACCACGTTTGTCGTGCGTCAAGTTGGCCAATAATTGGAGTGAATCATGAAAGCATCTGAACTCCGCGACAAAGATCAAGCGGCATTGGCCAAAGAGCTGAAAGAATTGTTGAAGGCGCAGTTTAGTCTTCGTATGCAAATCGGTACTCAGCAACTTAACAATACGTCGCAATTGAAGAAAGTTCGTCGCGATATAGCACGGGTAAAGACCGTCATCAACTCGAAGGGCGCCCAGTCATGAATGATGAAGTAAAAACACCGCTGAAGCGCACCCTAGTTGGTAAGGTCGTATCTGATAAAATGGATAAGACTGTAACTGTCCTGATCGAGCGCCACGTCAAGCATCCACTGTATGGCAAAATCATCATACGTACTAACAAGTACCATGCACATGATGAAACCAACCAGTGCAAGGAAGGAGACGTAGTTGAGATTCAGGAAGGTCGTCCTATCTCTAAGACTAAAGCTTGGAGTGTGACGCGCGTTGTACAGGTTGGACAAGTTTTATAAGTAATTGTTGCGAGCCAAGCATTTTAGTGTAATAATGCTTGGCTTCGCTCTTGTTGGTCCTCAATAAGAACGAAAAGAATTGGCAAGAAGTTTTGGAAGTCGTCCACCCAAGCAGTACGCTTTTCTAGGCGTTTCTGACGGGACCAAGACTGACCGTAAATCCGCATAGTGCGGCCGCGAGTTAAGTTGGGAAAGAAAATATTATGATTCAAACGGAAAGCCGGCTCGAAGTAGCTGACAATACTGGTGCGCGCGAAGTTATGTGCATCAAGGTTCTGGGTGGTTCCAAGCGTCGTTACGCAAGTATTGGCGATGTAATCAAGGTAACTGTTAAAGTTGCAGCGCCGCGTGGCCGTGTTAAAAAAGGCGAGATCTACAACGCCGTGGTTGTTCGCACCGCTAAAGGTGTGCGTCGCCCGGATGGTTCGTTGGTTAAGTTTGATGGTAACGCAGCTGTATTGCTTAATGCAAAGCTGGAGCCAATTGGTACGCGTATTTTTGGACCAGTCACTCGTGAATTGCGCACAGAGCGCTTCATGAAGATTGTGTCACTCGCGCCTGAAGTGCTGTAAGGAGTCGAGATGGATAAGATTCGGAAAAGTGACGAAGTAATCGTCCTGACTGGTAAAGACAAGGGCAAGCGCGGGGTTGTAAAGCAACGCGTTGATGCTAACTTTGTTGTCGTAGATGGTATTAATATTGCTAAAAAAGCAACTAAACCAAATCCGATGACTGGTGAAACTGGTGGCATCGTTGATAAGTTGATGCCAATTCATGTGTCAAATGTTGCATTGTTTAATGCAGCAACTGGCAAGGCAGATCGCGTTGGTTTTAAAGACGTGGACGGTAAAAAAGTTCGCGTTTTCAAGTCCAACGGCGAAGTTGTTAAGGTTTAAGAGATCATGGCCCGTCTCCAAGAGTTTTATAAAGAAAAAGTTGTTGCTGATCTGGTAGCGAAGTATTCCTACAAGTCAGCAATGGAAGTTCCGCGTATTCTGAAGATTACCCTCAACATGGGTTTATCCGAAGCTATAGCTGACAAAAAAATCATTGAGCACGCAGTTGGTGATTTGACCAAGATTGCTGGCCAAAAGCCAGTCGTAACCAAGGCGCGTAAAGCAATTGCGGGTTTTAAAATTCGTGAAGGCTATCCGATTGGTTGTATGGTCACCCTGCGTGGCGCTCATATGTACGAATTTTTGGATCGCTTGGTTACTGTCGCGTTACCGCGTGTCCGTGACTTCCGAGGTGTATCTGGTCGTGCATTTGACGGTCGTGGCAATTACAATATCGGTGTGAAAGAGCAAATCATTTTTCCCGAAATTGAATACGACAAGATTGATGTGTTGCGTGGTCTGAATATCAGTATCACGACGACTGCAAAGACCGACGATGAAGCAAAATCGCTTCTCGCCGCATTTAAATTTCCGTTCAGAAACTGAGGTTGCCATGGCAAAACTGGCACTGATTAACCGTGAACAAAAGCGTGCAGACCTGGTAAAGAAATTTTCCGGTAAACGCGCTGAGTTAAAGGCAATCATTGATGACCAATCGAAGTCGGAAGAAGAGCGCTACGAAGCTCGCTTGAAATTACAAGCGTTGCCACGTAACTCGAATCCGACACGTCAACGTAACCGTTGCGCCTTGACTGGTCGTCCACGTGGCACTTTCCGCAAGTTCGGTCTGGGCCGTATTAAGCTCCGTGAAATCGCCATGCGTGGTGAGATTCCGGGTATGACTAAAGCAAGCTGGTAATAGGAGAATATGCAATGAGTATGAGCGATCCTATCGCCGATATGCTGACCCGTATCCGCAATGCGCAAGTAGTTCAAAAAACCGCCGTGGCTATGCCATCGTCGAAGGTTAAAATTGCGATTGCTAACGTCCTTAAGGACGAGGGTTACATAGAAGATTTTGTCGTTGCCGAAGAAGGTGGCAAAGCAGAATTGAAAATCGGTTTGAAGTATTATGCCGGCCGTCCAGTCATCGAGCGCATTGAGCGCGTATCCCGTCCAGGATTACGTGTATATAAAGGCAAAGATGATATTCCTAACGTGATGAACGGTTTGGGTGTGGCGATCATTTCGACACCTCAAGGTGTCATGACGGATCGCAAAGCGCGCGCAACCGGTGTCGGTGGCGAAGTTATTTGCTACGTCGCCTAAGGAGCCCAACATGTCACGTGTAGGTAAAATGCCAATTGTTCTGCCAGCTGGCGCTGAAGCGACCATCTCTGCAGAGCAGATCGTAGTAAAAGGCCCATTGGGCACATTGTTCCAGTCTCTTAGTGGCCTGGTGACTATTGAAAACAATAACGGCACGCTTAATTTTGCTGCTGCTAACGATAGCCGTGAAGCCAATGCGATGTCAGGTACATTACGTGCTCTGGTCAACAACATGGTCACCGGTGTAACCAAAGGTTTCGAGCGTAAGCTGCTTTTGGTAGGCGTTGGCTTTCGTGCACAAGCACAAGGCGATAAATTAAATTTGTCACTCGGCTTTTCGCACCCAGTTGCACACCAAATGCCTGAAGGCGTGAAGTGTGAAACACCGACGCAAACTGAGATCCTGATTAAGGGTATCGACAAGCAACGTGTTGGTCAGATTGCTGCCGAAGTTCGTGCTTACCGCAAACCTGAGCCATATAAAGGCAAGGGCGTTCGTTACTCGGACGAAGTGGTAATCCTTAAAGAAACTAAGAAGAAGTAATAGGGGTTGACGATGGATAAGAAACAATCACGTCTGCGCCGTTCACGCCAAACGCGTGCCAAGATCGCAGAGTTAAAGGTGACACGCCTGGCAGTGCATCGTACCAACTTGCACATCTATGCCAGTATTATTGGCCCTGACGCTAAGGTGTTGGCTTCCGCCTCTACACTAGAAGCTGAAGTGCGTCAAGAGTTGGCTGGTCAGTCCGGCAAAGGTGGAAACACTTCTGCTGCATCGCTGGTTGGTAAGCGTGTAGCTGAGAAGGCATTGAAAGCAGGGGTTACCGAGGTTGCGTTTGATCGCTCCGGTTTCCGTTATCATGGCCGCGTCAAGGTGTTGGCAGATGCCGCACGTGAAGCTGGTCTGAAGTTCTAAGGGAAAATCGTCATGGCAAAAATGCAATCGAAAATGCAAAGCGATAAGCCGGATGATGGCATGCGCGAAAAAATGATTGCGGTCAACCGTGTAACCAAAGTGGTTAAGGGTGGTCGTATCATGGGTTTTGCAGCATTAGCTGTTGTTGGTGACGGCGATGGCCGTATTGGCATGGGCAAGGGCAAGTCGAAAGAAGTGCCTGTTGCAGTACAGAAGGCTATGGAAGAAGCCCGTCGTAAGATGATCAAGGTGACGTTGAAAAACGGTACTTTGCAACACACTTTGACCGGCAAGCATGGTGCATCATCAGTGTTGATGGCTCCTGCTAAAGAAGGTACTGGTGTTATTGCAGGCGGTCCTATGCGTGCAATTTTTGAAGTGATGGGTGTAACCAACGTTGTTGCGAAGTCGAATGGTTCCACTAATCCTTACAACTTGGTTCGCGCTACATTGAACGGCTTGGCAAAAATGAACACTGCGTCGGAAATTGCTGCTAAGCGTGGCAAGTCCGTTGAAGACATTTTAGGCTAAGGTGATCATGATGATAAAGACTGTAAAAGTACAATTGATCAAAGGTTTGATCGGCACGCGTGAAACTCACCGTGCGACTGTTCGTGGTCTGGGGTTGCGTCGCGTTAATTCAATCTCTGAATTACAAGACACCCCGTCCGTGCGTGGAATGATCAATAAAGTGTCCTATCTTGTGAAAGTAGTTTCGTAAGCTTAGGCATACGAACGGAGCAAATTATGGAATTGAATACTATCCAGCCAGCAGACGGCGCTAAACATTACAAACGTCGTGTTGGTCGTGGTATCGGCTCGGGCATCGGTAAAACCGCTGGTCGTGGTCACAAAGGTCAAAAATCGCGTTCGGGCGGTTTTCATAAAGTCGGCTTCGAAGGCGGTCAAATGCCTTTGCAGCGTCGATTGCCTAAGCGAGGTTTCAAATCAATGGCAACTCCGTTCAAAGCAGAAGTTCGCTTGTCCGAATTGGAGCAATTGCCAGTTACTGAGATTGATATTTTGGTCCTTAAGCAAGCCGGTGTTATCGGTGAGCTAGCACGTGTAGTACGGGTTATCCTGTCCGGTGAGCTGACTAGAAAAGTAACATTGAAAGGCTTGATTGCTACTAAAGGCGCAAAAGCTGCAATTGAAGCTGCTGGCGGCTCTGTTGCTTAATTTGGCTTATTGATTCGGAGCTTCAATTGGCGACTACTCCACTTGCAAAGAGCGCTGCTAGCGGCTTCCCTTGGGGCCGTTTGTGGTTCTTGCTTGCAGCACTAATTGTTTATCGTATTGGCGCGCACATACCTGTGCCGGGTATAGACCCGACACAGTTAGCACAGTTATTTAAACAAAATCAGGGTGGCATCCTGGGTATGTTTAATATGTTCTCTGGTGGTGCGTTATCGCGTTTTACAGTGTTCGCTTTAGGGATCATGCCGTATATTTCGGCCTCGATCATTATGCAACTGATGTCGATTGTATCGCCCCAGCTTGAGGCCTTGAAAAAAGAGGGTGAGTCGGGACGTCGCAAGATCACTCAGTACACTCGCTATGGAACGTTGCTCTTAGCAACTTTCCAAGCGTTGGGTATAGCTGTAGCACTTGAGTCTCAAGCTGGTTTGGTCCTAGATCCAGGTTTAGCTTTCCGCTTCACTACAGTTGTAACATTAGTTACCGGTACGATGTTTTTGATGTGGTTAGGCGAGCAAATTACTGAGCGGGGTCTTGGAAACGGGATATCTATCATCATTTTTGCTGGTATTGCTGCAGGCTTACCGAATGCTGTTGGTGGTTTGTTTGAGCTGGTACGTACAGGTTCTATGGCAGCATTATCTGCAATTTTGATTTGTTTGATAGTTGCTGCGGTTACATTTGTAGTGGTATTTATTGAACGTGGTCAACGCAAGATTCTTGTTAATTATGCAAAGCGGCAGGTTGGTAACAAAATTTATGGCGGGCAAAGTAGTCATTTGCCATTGAAGTTAAATATGGCTGGAGTTATTCCTCCAATTTTTGCTTCATCTATTATTTTGTTTCCGGCAACTATTACCAGCTGGTTTATTTCTGGTGATACTACTAATCCTGTCGTGCGATTTTTGAAAGATCTTGCCGCTTCATTGGCTCCTGGCGAACCGATTCACGCTCTGTTGTATGCAGTAGCTATCGTATTCTTTTGCTTCTTTTATACTGCTTTGGTATTTAATAGCAAAGAAACTGCTGACAACTTGAAAAAGAGTGGGGCGTTTGTGCCGGGTATACGACCTGGTGATCAGACTGCGCGTTATATTGATAAGATTTTAATGCGTTTGACTCTTGCCGGTGCTGTATATATTACACTGGTGTGTTTATTGCCAGAGTTCTTAATTGCACGCTGGAAAGTACCATTTTATTTCGGCGGTACGTCGCTGTTGATTATCGTTGTGGTCACCATGGACTTCATGGCGCAAGTACAAAATTATGTGATGTCGCAGCAATATGAATCGCTGCTTCGTAAAGCAAATTTCAAGGGCGGAATTCCTACGCGTTGAGTTGGATTGAGCGCCCATAGGAACCAATAGACCGAATGGCAAAAGACGACGTTATCCAGATGCAAGGCGAGATTCTTGAGAATCTTCCTAATGCTACATTTAGAGTTAAGTTGGAAAATGGACATGTTGTCCTCGGTCATATTTCTGGAAAAATGCGAATGAATTATATTCGTATATTACCAGGTGATAAGGTGACGGTAGAATTGACGCCTTATGATTTAAGCCGGGCACGGATCGTTTTCCGAACCAAATAAACAAGTATTTAGAACTTAAGCTGAAAGAAAGAGGGCCACCATGAAAGTGCTCGCATCAGTTAAGCGGATATGCCGCAACTGTAAGATCATTAAGCGCAAAGGCGTTCTCCGCGTCATTTGTACGGAACCGCGCCATAAACAGCGCCAAGGTTAATTAACGTTATTGATCGAGGAATAACGAATGGCACGTATTGCAGGGGTAAATATCCCAAACCATCAACACACCGTTATTGGCTTAACAGCTATCTATGGTGTTGGCCGCCCACGTTCGCAGAAAATTTGCGATGCAACGGGTATCTCTACCAGTAAAAAGGTCAAAGATCTAGACGATAGCGAGTTAGAAAAGCTGCGCGATGAGATTGCAAAATTCATCGTTGAAGGTGATCTACGTCGTGAATTGTCGATGAACATCAAGCGTCTTATGGATCTTGGTTGTTACCGTGGTATGCGTCATCGTAAGGGTCTACCTTGCCGTGGTCAGCGTACACGTACCAACGCACGTACCCGTAAAGGGCCGCGTAAAGCCGCTCAATCGCTGAAGAAATAATTCGCTTCGCGTTGATTTGTAGTCGGATTCAAGGAAATTATTATGGCAAAGTCCCCAAATAACGCCGCAGCAGCACGTGTGCGTAAAAAAGTTAAAAAGAACGTTGCTGAAGGTATTGCACATATTCATGCATCCTTCAACAACACCATCATCACGATTACCGATCGTCAAGGTAACGCGTTGTCATGGGCGACATCTGGTGGTGCTGGCTTTAAAGGCTCCCGCAAGTCGACTCCATTTGCAGCGCAGGTTGCAGCTGAAGCAGCGGGTAAAGTCGCTGTTGAATGTGGTGTTAAGAATCTGGAAGTTCGTATCAAGGGCCCAGGTCCAGGTCGCGAATCTGCAGTACGTGCCTTGAATAATTTGGGTATCAAAATTACCCAAATTCAAGACGTGACACCAGTTCCGCACAATGGTTGCCGCCCACCAAAGCGTCGTCGTATCTAAGTCGTTATTGCGCTGTTAGTTTTCGGATTAGCAGTTTGCAAGTGACCCGCCAATGACCTTGGCGGGTTTTGTTATTAAGCCCACTGTCTGTGTGTAGGCAAAGCAGACTAGCGTCATGTGATAGGCATCTAAATATGCCTTCCAGACGTCACTCATCAAAGGAATTATTGTGGCACGTTATATTGGACCTAAAGCAAAACTCTCACGCCGTGAAGGCACGGATCTGTTCCTGAAAAGCGCACGTCGCTCTTTGGATTCTAAGTGCAAACTGGATTCAAAGCCGGGTCAACATGGTCGTACTTCTGGTGCACGTACTTCGGACTACGGTAACCAATTGCGCGAAAAGCAAAAAGTTAAACGTATGTACGGTATCTTGGAGCGTCAGTTCCGTCGCTACTTTGCTGAAGCTGATCGTCGTAAGGGTAATACTGGCGAAACTTTGCTGAAGCTGTTGGAAGCGCGTCTGGACAATGTTGTTTATCGTATGGGTTTTGGCTCAACGCGTGCTGAAGGCCGTCAATTGGTCTCGCACAAGGCGTTCACAGTGAATGGCAATGTTGTAAATATTGCTTCTTACCAAGTTAAAGCAGGTGACGTTGTTGCTGTTCGTGAAAAATCGAAAAAGCAAGTACGTATCGTTGAAGCTTTGTCGCTTGCTGAGCAAATCGGCATGCCTTCATGGGTATCAGTTGATTCGAAGAAAATGGAAGGTACTTTTAAAGCCCTGCCAGATCGTAACGAAATCGCTGCTGATGTTAACGAATCGTTAATCGTCGAACTCTACTCGCGTTAATTTGTAATTATTTTTCCCGCCCATCCTCGGATGGGCTTTTTTCGTCATGCCATCAGCCTTATCGGTGTAATGAGCCGAGGGTATTGAAAAGGACATTTCATGCAAAACAATTTGTTAAAGCCACGCATTATTGAAGTAGAAGCACTGGGTGCCGGTCACGCCAAAGTCGTCATGGAACCGTTTGAACGTGGTTATGGGCATACTTTGGGTAATGCGTTGCGTCGTGTCCTATTGTCGTCAATGATCGGATACGCACCAACTGAAGTCACTATTGCTGGCGTTGTGCATGAGTATTCGTCTCTAGACGGCGTGCAGGAAGATGTTGTTGATATTCTTTTGAATTTAAAAGGTGTGGTTTTTAAACTGCACAACCGTGATGAAGTCACACTGACTTTGAAAAAAGGCGGCGAAGGCGCAGTCCTGGCATCGGATATCGATCTGCCGCACGACGTTGAGCTTGTAAATCCGGATCACGTTATCGCACATTTGACTGGCGGTGGTGAGTTGGATATGCAGATCAAGGTAGAAAAAGGTCGCGGTTATGTACCGGGTAACGTTCGTCGTCTGTCGGAAGATTCTAACAAGACGATCGGTCGTATTATTCTGGATGCATCTTTCTCACCAGTCCGTCGTGTTTCGTATTCGGTCGAATCTGCTCGCGTTGAACAACGTACGGATTTGGATAAGCTGATCATTAACATTGAAACCAATGGCGTGATTACACCAGAAGAAGCAATTCGCCAATCTGCGCGTGTACTGGTTGATCAGTTGAATGTATTCGCTGCACTCGAAGGTACTGAAGCCGCTGCTGAAGCGCCATCACGCGCTCCGCAAGTCGATCCTATCCTGTTGCGTCCTGTCGATGATCTGGAACTGACAGTGCGTTCAGCTAATTGCCTGAAAGCAGAAAATATTTACTACATTGGCGACTTGATCCAACGTAGCGAAAACGAGCTGTTGAAGACACCAAATCTGGGCCGTAAATCTTTGAATGAAATTAAAGAAGTTCTGGCTTCGCGTGGCTTGACGCTGGGTATGAAGTTGGAAAACTGGCCACCTGCCGGTTTAGAAAAGTAATATTTGCCGTAAGTAACGGGGGCGATGTAAAATCTTGCCCTTGTTGCCATTCTTTGGTTATTTTGACCATACTGTTGTTAATTAATCTTAACCGGCCCGCGACTAGGCATGATTGCCTTAATCGATCGAAGAGCTGGACCTAAACTCAAAACTGAAAGGAATTACCATGCGTCATCGTCACGGCCTACGTAAATTAAATCGTACCTCTTCCCACCGTCTAGCCATGCTGCGCAATATGACTGTTTCATTGCTGCGTCACGAAGCAATTAAAACAACATTGCCAAAAGCTAAAGAACTGCGTCGCGTAATCGAGCCGATTCTGACATTGGGCAAGACTCCTACACTGGCAAACAAGCGTTTGGCATTCGCCCGTCTGCGTGACCGCGAAATGGTCTTGAAATTGTTTGCTGAATTCGGCCCACGTTATGCAAATCGTAATGGTGGTTACTTGCGTATCTTGAAAATGGGTTTCCGTGTTGGTGATAACGCGCCTATGGCTTACATCGAATTGATGGATCGTCCTGAAGTCAGCGACGAAGCTGAAGTACCTACAGCAGACTAATACTTACTATAAGTAATAGAAAACGCATACCATGCGTTGCATTAAAATGAGAGCCAGGCATAGCCTGGCTCTTTTGCATTTAATTCTTGTTTTGGGATGTTTTCACAATCTTCTCGATGATTAATTGTGAACATCTGCTGGTATGTGATTGATAAGTCAAGCAAAGCAATGTGGCCCGACAAATATGCACAATAATCTGAGTGTTCAAGTTATGCCTTTGATACCGGACTCATCTATCCTAAGTGTTACCAATCTGCGTAAATCCTACGGCAGTAAAGCGACTAAAACTGTCGTAATTGATGGTTTGTCGTTCCAATTACGTGCGGGGGAATGTTATGGATTGCTAGGCCCCAACGGTGCCGGTAAGACAACCACTTTGCGATTGTGCTTAGGCTTAACTACGGCCGATAGTGGCGAAATTTGTTTGGCCGGTCACCCTATACCCGCCGAATCTCGCTTAGCGCGTCGACGGATTGGGGTTGTACCGCAAGGGGATAATCTTGATCCCGATTTCACGGTTGCGGAGAATCTTTTGGTATTTGGCCGTTATTTCGGGATAGCTGACGCGGTGATCAATGCCAGAATTCCTAAATTGTTGGAGTTTGCCAACCTGGGTCTTAAGGAGCATGCGCGAATCAATGAGTTATCGGGCGGTATGCGCCGACGTTTGACATTGGCGCGGGCGTTGGTCAATGATCCTGATCTTATTTTTATGGATGAGCCTACGACAGGCCTGGATCCACAGGCACGGCATATGATTTGGGAGCGCCTTAAGGCATTGTTGAGTCAAGGTAAGACCATTTTACTTACAACACATTTTATGGATGAAGCCGAACGCCTATGTGACCGTCTGGCTGTCGTTGATCATGGAAAAATGATCGCTGAAGGGTCCCCACGTGCGTTGATCGCCGAACACATTGAGGCCGAGGTAGTGGAGATCTATGGCGAAAGCGCCAAAGCTTGGCTCAATGGCAACGGTGGTGCGGATTCAGCGCGCTCAGGGCGAATCGAAATCAGCGGTGAAACTATTTTTTGTTATACCAATGACGCGCAGGCGCTGGTACGTGAACTGCAAGGTGTTCAAGGGCTGCGTTACATTCATCGCCCTGCCAATCTTGAGGATTTGTTTTTAAAACTCACTGGCCGTGAAATGCGAGATTGATATGAATATCTACGCACTCCCTGAATTTTCGAAACGCTTTCAGCCGATCTGGCGGCGTAATTTTTTGGTCTGGAAAAAGCTGGCCATTGCTAGTGTTTTAGGCAATATTGCCGATCCATTGATTACGCTGCTGGCGTTCGGTTACGGTCTTGGCAGTTTGTTAAAGCAAGTCGATGGTATTCCCTACATACATTTCTTGGCATCGGGTTCTATCTGCATGTCGATCATGTGGGCTGCTTCTTTTGAGGCGCTCTATTCGGCATTTTCACGGATGCACGTGCAGAAAACCTGGGATGCATTGTTGAACGCTCCGTTGGTGCTTGACGACGTAGTGTTAGCGGAAATGTTATGGGCAGCCACTAAGTCTATTTTCTCTGGCGTTGCCATACTCGTTGTGATGTTTTGCCTGGGGATAGGCTTGCATCCGCATACGTTGTTAGTGTTGCCATTATTGTTCCTCATCGGCATGACTTTTGGTTCCCTTGGTTTGGTTTTCAATGCGCTGGCGAAGGGCTATGATTTCTTTACTTACTATTTCACGTTAGTGCTAACGCCGATGATTTTTTTGTCTGGCGTCTATTATCCATCTGCTCAATTGCCGCCGTGGTTGCAAACAATTGCACATGTATTGCCATTGAATGCAGCAGTAAATTTGGTGCGTCCATTGTTGCTAGGAAAGTGGCCTTTGACGCCGATAACCGATTTGGCGATCTTGGTTGCTTATTGCTGTATCGGCTTTTATGTGGCGGTAGTCTTGACCCGCCGACGTTTGTTGTAAGAATCGAATTTTGGAGGCGACTATGGTGAATGCAATATTGGTAATGACGAATATGCCGGAATTTCCTGCCTCAAAGGTGCCGGGAGTCTGTCGGACTTAGGAGAGTCGGCTGCAAAATAACCTGAGCGGTCCATATTTCACCGGTTTCTTGACCAATAGCTAGCTATTGGCACTGCGAATCCGGCAAAATCTATCCTCGCTCAGGACATTTTTCGCTTCGACTCCCTAAGTCCGACAGACTCTTAACCGATCAACTTGTGGAACGCAAACTAGCGGCCTGTGTCAATGTCCTGTCCGCGATACACTCAGTGTTTATTTGGCGCGGGACATTAACCGAGACGACGGAGGTGACCTTGTTGATCAAGACCACAACGGTGCGTTATAGCGGGCTTGAAGCATGTATTCAAGCTGCGCATCCATACGATCTTCCTGAAATTATTGCCCTTCCGATTGCGCAAGGCTTACCCGCCTATCTCACATGGATAGGCGCTGAAACAAAAAAGGATTTACATGTTTAAATGTTTTAAACCGGGCGAGATGCCGCGAGTCATACTTTTCATAGCGCTAAGCCTGATGGTTTTACTGATGTCTTCAGCGCGTGCGGAAGAGGATTATCTCGCACCGGAAGCCGCATTTAAATTCTCAGCGCGCATGGCTAACCCAAAAACGGCCGAGGTGACTTATGCGATTGCAGATGGCTACTACATGTATCGCGAGCGGTTCCATTTCAGCGCAGAGGGCGCGACATTGGGGGAGCCGATCATACCGACCGGTATCATTAAATACGATAAAACTTTCGAGAAAAATGTTGAAACGTATCATCGTAGCGTGACCATCAGAGTCCCTGTTACAGCTGATGCCGCATTTACGCTCATTGTTGCCGGACAGGGTTGCGCCGATCGCGGTTTGTGCTATCCGCCGATGGAGCATCGCGTGAGCCTCTCGCCTGACGGTACGACCAGCGGTGGCGGATTGCTCGGTGCAATCGCTGCGGCCAAAGTGGCTAGCAGTGCTATCGATACGCCCAAGTCAGATGGTCCGGTATCCTCCAATTTTTCAGTTCCCACCCCAGCAGTTTTACCGCCCGACGTTGCTACCTATGCTGATGTTGGCCGCATCGAATCGTCATTAAAAGGCGGCAGGCTCCTCGTCATCATGCCGTTATTTTTATTGCTAGGACTCGGTTTGTCGTTCACCCCCTGCGTGTTGCCGATGGTGCCGATTTTGTCCTCAATTATTGTCGGCGAAGGTACTCAGGTTAAGCGCCGACGTGCATTTTTATTGTCTGTCACGTATGCATTCGGGATGGCGCTTGTCTACACAGCGCTTGGCGTTGCAGCAGGTCTGGCAGGCGAAGGATTGGCCGCGACGTTACAGAATCCGTGGGTATTGTCAGCATTTGCATTGCTCATGGTGTTGATGGCGCTGTCCATGTTTAATGTCTATCAATTGCAGTTGCCGGGCGCGATGCAAACCAAATTGGCGCAAGTGTCGGACAAGCAGTCATCGGGCAAACTCGCCGGTGTATTTATGATGGGTGCGATTTCGGCGTTGATCGTTGGACCTTGCGTAGCGGCCCCTTTAGCGGGGGCATTGGTGTACATCAGCCAGACGCGTAACGTGCTCATCGGTGGCAGTGCGTTGTTCGCAATGGCCGTCGGCATGAGTGTGCCGTTATTGTTGGTGGGCATCTCCGCCGGTGCTTTGTTGCCGCGTGCTGGCGCATGGATGGAGTCAGTCAAGCGCTTCTTCGGCGTGCTGATGCTGGGCGTCGCCGTATGGATGGTGTCGCCGGTGATTCCGGTGGTCGTACAAATGCTTTGCTGGGCTGCGCTTGGGATTGGTTACGGTGCGTATTTGTTGTGGGATAAGTCGGCGCGCTGGGTCGCCAAAGCCTTCGGTATTGTGTTCGCCGTGTTGGGGGTATTGCAGCTCGTCAGTGTGACCACGGGTGGACGCGACGTGTTGACGCCGCTGGTGCATATCTCCGGTCAGCAAGTTGCGCACACTGAATTCATCAGGGTTAAATCGGTTGCTGAATTGGACGCGGCGCTGGCACAAACGCAGGGTAAAACGGCGTTGCTGGATTTTTATGCGGACTGGTGCGTGTCTTGTAAGGAAATGGAGAAATTCACGTTTGTTGATCCACGCGTAAAAGCGCGTTTTGCCGATATCGTCTTGCTGCAAATTGATGTCACGGCGAACAATGCCGATGACAAGGCAATGCTCAAGCGATTCAATTTATTTGGTCCACCGGGGATTATTCTGTTTAATCGCGAGGGTAAGGAGTTTGCTGGTGGCCGCGTGATTGGTTTCGAGAACGCGGATAAATTTGTGAAATCGTTGTCGGTGTTGGACAAGCTCAATTAAGGTTGACCGAAGGTTGTTTGTGCCGCGTTTGTAAAGGCTATTCTCTTCATGAACTAAGGTTATTTGTATAGTCGTTATCAATCGTTAGATAAAATTGGCAAGAAGACTATAGTTTTAAATTTATTCGGAGTGCGGCTACAGAGCGCTATTTGTATCATTTTAGGACTTACGCAAAACTGTCCCAGCAAGGCAGACCTTGTAGTACGGCTAGGCGGGCGTAACGCCGCTAGGGCAGTTTTGCGTAAGTCCTGCATTTAAAGGAGAATGAAATGACCTTACGTCTTGGTGATATTGCACCTGACTTTGAGCAAGATTCCTCGCTCGGCAAGATACAATTTTACGATTGGGCTGGTTCATCCTGGGTCGTGCTTTTTTCTCATCCGGCTGACTTCACACCCGTATGTACGACCGAATTGGGTCTGACATCAAAGTTAAAATCGCAGTTTGAACAGCGTGGCGTCAAAGTCATTGCACTCTCTGTCGATCCGGCCGACAAACATCGGGAGTGGATCAAGGATATCAATGAGACGCAAAACACCGTCGTCGGTTTTCCGATCATTGCGGACGCGGATCGCAAGGTGTCGCTGTTATATGATTTGATCCATCCAAACGCCAGTGAAACGGCAACGGTACGTTCCTTGTTTGTAATTGATCCGGCCAAGAAAGTGCGCCTGATGATTACGTATCCGGCCAGCACGGGGCGTAATTTTGATGAAATTTTGCGCGTGATCGATTCATTGCAATTAACCGATAGTCACTCGGTTGCCACGCCGGGTAACTGGAAAGATGGCGATGACGTGGTAATTGTCCCCTCTTTACAAGATGAAGACGTAATTAGGCAGAAGTTTCCCAAAGGGTATAAGGCGATACGGCCTTATTTGCGTCTGACGCCCCAGCCTGATAAATAATGTTGTTGATTTAAAAACCGCCTCAAACACAGTTGTTTGAGACGGTTTTTTTATAGCATCTTAACTATCTTTAGTGCCGTTCCGGCGGACTTTCCAGATAGCGACGACGATGAAAGAACGCCAGCATCCCGACCACAATCAAGACCATGCTGATCATTGTCAGCCAAAATCCCATCTTGTTTTGCAGCAGTGGTATCACAGCGAAATTCATCCCGAAAATACCGGTAATCAGTGTTAGCGGCATGAATAATGCCGTGATAACGGTCAGTGTGCGCATCACTTCATTGGTGCGATGTGAGACGGCTGAGAAATGGATTTGCACGGCTGATTCGATGGAGGACTCCAGCCGGTTGGCATGATTGAGCACACGGGTAATGTGTTCCATGACGTCGTTGATCCGCACTAGCAGCAAATCACGCGCACGACTCATGGTGGCACCATCGTCATTACTATGCATATCGACGAAATAATCGCGTAATTCCTGGATGGCATCGTGCTGCTCTTCACATAAACTTTCGAGCTTACGCAATTCAATGCGGGCATCAAGCAAGGACATCCAATCCTTAAACGGCCGTGCCGGATCAAGCAGCGCCCGCTGCCAGCGATCAAGCTGCGAGGTTAATGGCTGGCGTAGTTCCAGATACTTGTCGACCATTGCATTGAGTAGCCGCAGCATCAAGTCTTCAGGTGACGCCGGTAGCCGACCGTTGTGTAGCGGCTTACTGGTTTTGTTGGCATAGTCGAGCAGGCGGGTTCGGGCCGCATTGATGGTGCGACTGTGATGCTCATGTACCGTTACTAATGCATTGTCCAAAAGGAAAAATGTGATTGGCTGGGTACTTAGATTGCTCAATGCGGCGGGTATTTTACGTTTACTATTTTTCGCCACAGAACTGGTCGCAGATGTCATTTCAGGCGCTATTGACGTATCGCCGTTGTTATTGTCATGAATGGATAGTTTGCGAAACACAACCATGCCGTAGTCTTGTGTCGAATCAAAATACGACGGATGAGTCGGGTTGACGGCGTCTAATAAATGCGGATCGTAGATATGGGTGCCAGTAGCACGGGCGATCATGTCGCGCCAACCTTCGGGATTAGCGGCAACTTCTTCATGGGTCATATCGATCCATAAGAATCCCTGAGACGGTACTTCGCCGGGCAATTCGTTAGTCTGGGTAACCTGATTGTCGCCAATTAAAAAAATATCCATAAGTGGGATGGTCTGAAGTATCTGAAGGAGAGGGAGACTTAAATGGGCAATACGGGGATGTTGGCCAGGCCAGTTTGACTACATCCACCGCATTTTTCAGGCCAATTAATTTTTGTGCAAATGACGTGCAATATCGAGCGCGAAGTAAGTGAGTACGCCATCGGCACCAGCACGTTTGAAAGCCATCATGGCTTCCATCATCGCTTTGTCATGATCGAGCCAGCCATTTTGCGCTGCGGCTTTAATCATCGCGTATTCACCACTGACCTGATAGGCGAAGGTCGGCACTTTGAAGGTTTCTTTAACGCGTCGCACGATATCCAGATATGGCATACCCGGTTTGACCATCACCATATCGGCACCTTCAGCCAAGTCCAGCGCGACTTCGCGCAGTGCTTCGTCGCTGTTGGCCGGGTCCATTTGATACGTATTCTTACTGCTCTTACCAAGATTCGCAGCCGAGCCGACTGCATCACGGAACGGGCCATAAAATGCAGAGGCGTATTTGGCTGAGTACGCCATGATACGGGTATGGATGTGTCGATGCGCCTCAAGCGCGGTCCGAATGGCACCAATGCGGCCATCCATCATGTCTGACGGTGCCACAATATCGACGCCGGCATCGGCCTGAGTGAGCGCCTGCTTCACTAGCAGTGCGCAGGTCTCATCGTTGAGTACGTAGCCATCGGCATTGATGACGCCATCCTGGCCGTGACTGGTGTACGGATCGAGCGCCACATCAGTCAAAATTCCCAGCTCCGGGAAACGCAATTTCAATGCCCGCACAGCGCGCGGAATTAATCCTTCTGGATTGGTTGCTTCAATACCGTCCGGGGTTTTCAGTGCAGGATTAATGACGGGAAACAACGCAATGACGGGAATGCCCAATTCCACGCACTCTTCCGCAACATTTAACAGAAGATCGATGGAGAGGCGTTCAACGCCGGGCATAGAGGCCACCTTCTCACGATGATTGCTGCCCTCGACGACAAATACTGGATAAATCAGATCGGCCACAGTGATTGTATTTTCACGCATCATCGCGCGCGAAAAGGCATCTTTGCGCATACGGCGCATCCGCAATGCTGGAAAAGGGGCAACCAATTGGGTCGATTTAGGCGTGTTTTGCATATCTGCTCCGAGTGTTTTCAAGTGTGTTGTTCATCCTGAAGTGTTGGGATTCCTGAGAGGTACGAAACTTACGTACATCCCAGTGGCGTTATATCTTCTAGTCGACCATGTGTACCGTATTCGTTTGTAGGTTTTTACAAGCGTGACGAGGGCAGGTTTGAATGAGCCGTATATTTATTGCGAAGGAAGTTGGCCTGGACAGAAAATGTTGGAAAAAATCCAAAACTCTTGAACTTTTCAAGGTTAGTCGCCTCATAGCAAGAGGTGCATTATTCACCTCCCGCTTCCCTCCCTGAGCGGGGCCGTATCGCTTTCAGTGATAAGGCATTTGCCCTGAAGATAATCCCCTTTCTTCAGGGCTTTTTTATTTCTGATCGCTCTTGTTGTTTGGATCATCCGTTACATCAACGCCAGACTCCTCACTTACAGCATCCTTATTGCCGCCCACTAGTCCGGATAGCTCAAGAATACGCTGATTGGCTTCCTCGACGCCGGTACGCTTCAACGCCGAAAACAACTGCGCGGTGAATGGTAGCGGTTGGTTATTTTCGTCTACGTAACTGCCTAGAAAAGTATGGGCTTCACGCAATGCATTAGTCGCTTCGTTGCGATTCAATTTGTCAACTTTGCTCAATATGCAATGAATAGGTTTTCCGGTAGGGGCAAACCACTCAATCATTTGCACGTCGAGGTCTGTAAACGGCCGACGCGAATCGACAATCAGTACCAATGCTGCTAATTGCGCACGACGGCGGACATAGTCGCCCAGCAGTTCTTGCCAGTGCAACTTGGCCGATCCTGATACCTGCGCGTAGCCATAGCCGGGCAAATCGACCAGCATGGCGCGAATTTCATCGACTTTGGTGACATCTTTGCGATGTTGGCCGACTTGTGCGCCACCGATCGAAAAGTAATTGATGTGTTGCGTACGTCCCGGTGTTTTGGAGGCAAAAGCGAGCTTCTTTTGATTGCACAACAAATTGATAGCGGTAGATTTGCCTGCGTTTGAGCGACCGGCAAAGGCGATCTCAGGACATTGGAGGGTGGGCAAATCACGGAGGTGATTAACCGTAGTAAAAAAACGGGCTTGCCAGAGTAGGGACATGGAGTGAGCAGAAAATGCGGTAGATGCGGCGAAAATGCCGGAAAGCTATTGTACAATAAGGGGTTGTGCATTGTGGCATTGCGTAAATCAATCAAATGCGGCTAACTCGGCACAGATGCAATGGAGTTTTGTCAGATTGATAGTGAGACTTAATTAGCCGCAATAATCAGGACAATCAGCACAATCCGCAATAATTGGTCGCCGTCAGGGCAGAATTTATTCCCAAGTTTAATATTAAGTCTCAGGGTGTTTGAATGAACCGTGCGTTTCTCTCCGTTGTAAAGTCCTTGTTTATTGCCATGCTGGCATTCTCGTCTTTTGCTCGTGCAGCAGATGCCCCGGCAGCGCCCAAGATTGATCTGGCAAAGGGCGAAGCACTGTTCACTAACGGCGACGCTACACGTAATATTGTTGCCTGTATTTCTTGCCATGGTGCGGCCGGCGCTTCGTCAATCAGCCAAAACCCAAAGCTCGGCGGCCAGCATGCGGCCTATATCTACAAGCAGCTCAAAGATTTTCAGGGTCCGGATCGAAACAATCCCATCATGTCGATGATGGCGAAGGCGCTGACCGATGACGAAATGAAAAACATCGCCGCTTATCTTGATGCGCAAAAAGCCAAGCCAGGTGCCGCCAAGAATAAAGATACGCTCGATATGGGCAAAAAAATCTATCGCGCAGGTGTCGCAGAAAAGAACATTCCAGCTTGCGCCGCCTGTCATGGTCCTACCGGCGCTGGTATCCCGAACGAATTCCCGCGTATTGGCGGACAGCATCAGGATTACACGACTGCTGAATTAACTAATTTCCGTGGCGGTATTCGTAAAAACAATCCGCAAATGATCACCATCGCCAAACGTATGTCGGATGATGAAATTAAGGCGGTATCGGACTACATAGCTGGTTTGAAGTAATCCAACATAGTTAATTCGCGAATACGGGGGGCGGCGCATGCCGTCCCTTTTTCTTTTAAAGAGCAAATTGCTTATGAGTACCAGTAACAAAGCAACGCCCGACACCCACGAACCGACGCGTACCGGCGGTATTGAGCTTAAGACCAGACATCGATGGCTGGCCGAATCGGTCGAGTTAGTGTCGTCGATGCGGTTTGCCATCAGCATGCTGACCCTCATTGCGATCGCTTCCATCATCGGTACGGTGCTCAAGCAAAATGAACCGATGCCGAACTACGTCAACCAGTTCGGACCATTCTGGTTTGATGTTTTTGCAAAACTCGGCTTATACGCGGTCTATTCGACGTGGTGGTTTTTGCTGATTATGGGATTTTTAGTCCTCTCGACGTCACTGTGCATCAGCCGCAACGGCCCGAAGATGCTAAAGGATATGCGCAGCTGGAAAGAAAATGTCCGCGAGCAATCATTACGCAATTTTCATCACAAAGCGGAATGGACCGTCGCAGTAGCGCCGGCAACGTTGACGCAACAGCTATTGGCCAGAATTGCCGCCAAGGGCTACAAGACAAAAGTCGTCCAAAAAGAAAATGCCGTGCTGATCACGGCCAAGCAAGGCGCAGCCAACAAATGGGGCTATATATTTGCGCATAGTGCGATTGTGATTATTTGTATTGGTGGATTGTTGGACTCCGACTTACTGATTCGGGCGCAAAAATTAATCTTCCATAAAACACCGTTCAGCGGTAGCGGCATCATCGCGGAGATTGGTCCGGAGCATCGATTAAGTGTCAACAACCCGACATTTCGCGGCAACACGCTGATCCCTGAAGGATCGGTCAGTAGTACGGCCATCATTCCGCAACAAAATGGCGTCTTGATTCAGGATTTGCCATTCACGCTGCAACTCAAGCGCTTTGTCATCGATTATTACAGTACCGGTATGCCTAAGTTGTTCGCCAGCGACGTCGTTCTGCGCGACAACCTGACAGGCGAGACCATCACTTCGACCGTCAAGGTCAATGAGCCGTTGATTTATAAAGGCGTCGCCATTTATCAATCCAGTTTTGAAGATGGTGGCAGTAAATTAAGGCTGACCGCGTTTCCAATGGCGGGTGTCAACAGGACCGCTTTTCCATTGGCCGGTGAGGTCAATGGAACGACGCCGCTGACGACTGATACGAATAATGCATATACGGTTGAATGGACTGGTTTTCGCCCGTTTAACGTAGAAAATATGGTGCAGCAGGGGCAGGATTTGCGCGCCGTCTCGACGCCGAAAAGTTTGCACCAGAAATTGTCTGACGATCTCGGCAAACATATGGGTTCCGGGGCAAAAAATGCCAATAACAAAGATTTGAAAAACGTCGGTCCGAGTGTGCAATACAAGCTGCGCGACAAAACCGGGCAAGCGCGTGAATTCAGCAATTACATGCAGCCTGTGAAAGTTGATGAGGATTATGTGTTTCTGGCCGGTGTGCGCGATACGCCGGATGAGCCGTTCCGTTATCTGCGCATCCCGGCTGATGAAAATGACTCGGTAGACGAATGGATGCGCTTACGCTCGGCATTGATGAACCCGGAAATGCGCAGTCTTGCGGCACAGCGCTATGCGCAGCGGGCAATACCCGAGAGCCGGGCCGGGATCGCTACCTTGCGTGAGCAATTGCAACAATCGGCCTTGCGTGGTTTGTCGTTGTTTGCGGGCGATGGTAAGCAGGCTGGTTATCTGGCAGTGTCGAAATTCCTCGAGCAGGTTCCCGTCCAGCAGCAAGAAAAAGCTGCAGATATTTTCATGAAAATCCTCAACGGCAGCCTGTGGGATTTGTGGCAAGTTGCGCGTGAAAAGGATGGTTTGAAAGATATGCCAGCCGATGAAAAACACGGCCGCTTCCTACAATTGAGTAGCAATGCGCTCTCTGACGCAAGCTTCTATAATGCACCGGTATATCTTCAGCTCAACGGTTTCGACGAGATCAAGGCCTCGGTATTCCAGGTGACGCGCTCGCCGGGCAAGAAGGTCGTCTATCTGGGCTGCTTATTCCTCGTTCTTGGGGTGTTCTCCATGCTTTACATACGCGAAAGACGCTTGTGGGTGTGGATACGGCCAGATGCTCAGACTGAAGATCAGTCGCATATATTGATGGCGATGAGTACCCAGCGCAAGACGCTGGACTTTGAAAAAGAATTTGAAGTAATGAAAACGCAATTGATGCAATCGGAAGCTAGTTGAAGCTATCGGTAGCAGAGTTGATGCAGCAAGCGTAGTACCAAGAAAGATACGGAGACAACAATGGAATTGACCCAAACGTATTCACCACCTGACGGCTTTTTCAAGCGGCTGTCGGTGTTGGACTGGCTATTCGCTCTGGCGCTGGTAGCCGGGTCGCTATTTGCCTTAAATCGCTACGGCGCACATATGGACTACTACGAAAAAGTAGTCCTGGTCTTAGCCGCACCGACCTTCGCCTTAGTCGGCTGGAACTGGAAATCAGTACGTTGGCTGATGCCCTTGCTGGCCGTGTTGGCACTGTCGGCGATCGCGATGTACGGCGGCGTGCTGGATATGGCGAACAAGAAATTTTTCCTCAAATATATTCTTTCCAGCCAATCCGCGATTCTGTGGATGGGGACGATGTTTTTTCTCTCGACCTTCTTTTACTGGATTGGCTTGATCGCTCGCTCGGACTTCGGCTCTTCGATCGGCTCCAAGTTGTGCTGGGCGGGCGTCATACTGGGCTTCACCGGGATGCTGGTGCGCTGGTATGAGTCGTATTTAATCGGTGCCGATGTTGGCCATATCCCTATTTCGAATCTGTACGAAGTGTTCATTTTATTTAGCCTCATTACTGCACTGTTCTATTTGTATTACGAACAACGCTACAACACGCGCCAGCTCGGTGCATTTGTCATGCTCGTGATTTCCGCTGCGGTCGGTTTTTTGCTGTGGTACACCGTCGCACGCGATGCTGCTGAAATCCAACCTTTGGTCCCGGCATTACAGAGCTGGTGGATGAAAATTCACGTACCAGCCAATTTCATCGGTTATGGCACCTTTTCTATGTCGGCCATGGTGGCGATGGCGTATCTGCTGAAATCGCATGGCTATCTGGTGGATCGCCTGCCTACCTTGGAACTGCTCGACGATGTGATGTACAAGGCGATTGCGGTCGGCTTCACATTTTTTACCATTGCGACGATTCTGGGGGCGTTGTGGGCTGCGGATGCCTGGGGCGGTTACTGGTCATGGGATCCGAAGGAAACCTGGGCGCTGATCGTCTGGCTCAACTACGCCTCCTGGTTGCATATGCGCTTGATGAAGGGCCTGCGTGGTCGGGTTGCCGCATGGTGGGCGTTGATCGGTCTGCTGGTGACGACCTTTGCTTTCCTTGGCGTCAATATGTTCCTGTCTGGTTTGCATTCTTACGGCGAGCTGTAATCGGATGACTTCTAATGATTTCTAAGCACGCAGATATCGACCTGATCATTTTTGACTCAGACGGTACGCTGGTTGATAGCGAGTTGCTGGCTGCCGAAGCAATTGCCACGGCGGCTGGCGAATTTGGTGTGGCGTTTACTGCGGCTGAAGTCCTTGAACGTTTCAAGGGCGGCAAGATGGCTGACTGGATTGCCGTCATCGAAGAACTCAGCGGTGCCGTCGTGCCAGCGTCGTTTGAGTCGATGGTGCGGGAACGCACCGCGGTTTTATTCGAGCAGCGCTTGCAGCCGATAGAAGGGGCGCTGGAGTTGTTGCAGTCTCTCAACATTCCATTCTGTCTGGCCTCAAATGGCCCCCGCGAAAAAATCGAATTGTGCCTCGGCATTACCGGATTATTACCCTATTTTGAGCAACGTATTTTTAGTGCTTATGAACTGGGCGTGTGGAAACCGGAACCAGGATTATTTTTACACGCAGCCGAACATATGGGCGCTACTCCCTCGCGTTGCGTTGTCGTCGAAGACAGCGTTCCCGGCGCACAGGCGGGCGTTGCTGCCGGGATGCGCGTGTTTGCGTTGCAAGTCGGCGCTGTCGAGCCGGGCATGCCATCGGAAGCAACAGTGATTACTCGGTTATCAGAGTTGCATCATCACTTCAGTAGTCCTGGTTTGTAATCCTCCCGCGAGATCCATCTGCATCTGCCGCACCATTTTTTGCGTATAACACTATAGTGTTGTAAGGATCTGCTACGTCCACCGACCAACAGCCATCCATCTTCTAAGTAGCCTTTAGACATATCGCCTTACCGATCTTCACAGGAGATTCACATGTTGATCCGCCGTAGCCAAAATGTCATAGATATTCCTGAAGCATCCGAAATCACACCGCGCGCCGTGTTTGAGTCCCGTCGCAGCTTTATTCGTCAGCTGGCGGTGGGTTCGATGGCGACCGGGTCGATTCTGGAGCTGGCCTCGCAGCAAGCTTTCGCACAGAGTTCGGGGGCGCAAAAACTGGTCGCCAAGGCCAATAACGCCTACGTTGTGATGGATAAGGCGACGCCCTATAAAGACGCGACGACTTACAATAATTACTATGAATTCGGAACCGATAAGTCGGACCCTGCACAAAACGCGGGTACGCTAAAAACCAAGCCCTGGAGCGTATCGATCGAAGGTGAAATCAAAAAACCGATGACGCTTGATCTCGACGCGTTGATGAAACTGGCCCCGCTGGAAGAGCGGATTTATCGCTTGCGGTGCGTGGAAGGCTGGTCGATGGTGATTCCGTGGATCGGCTATTCGTTATCGGCATTAATCAAAAAAGTTGAGCCAAACAGTAACGCTAAATATATCGAATTCACGACCCTTGCCGACAAAAAACAAATGCCCGGTCTGAGTAGTCCAGTGCTCGAATGGCCCTACGTTGAAGGCCTGCGCATGGATGAAGCGATGCACCCGTTGGCGTTGCTAACTTTCGGTATGTATGGCGAAGTCCTGCCCAACCAGAATGGCGCGCCGGTACGGATGGTGTTGCCTTGGAAATATGGCTTTAAATCGGCCAAGTCGATTGTCAGAATTCGTTTCTTGAAAGAGCAACCGAAGACCGCCTGGAGTTTGACCGCGCCAAACGAATACGGCTTTTATTCCAACGTTAATCCCAACGTCGATCACCCGCGTTGGTCGCAGGCCACGGAGCGCCGTATCGGTGAAGATGGGTTTTTCACCAAGAAACGTAAGACCTTGATGTTTAACGGCTATAACGACGTCGCATCGTTATATACCGGCATGGATTTAAAGAAGTTTTACTGATGACCGAAAGCGAAAGATGATCAATCCCAGCCCGAAGCAATTCCGGATTCTGAAGGCGGCGCTGTTTGTGCTGGCGCTGCTTCCTTTTGTGCGATTGGTGGTGTTTGCGTTTACAGATCAACTCGGCGCCAATCCGATTGAATTCATCACGCGCAGTACCGGCGACTGGACCCTGTATTTCTTGTGCATCACGTTAGCCGTGACGCCATTAAGACGCTTGACGAGTTGGAATTGGCTAGTCAAATTACGCCGCATGCTTGGGCTGTTTGCGTTCTTTTATGCGGCGTCGCATTTCACCACTTTCCTCTGGTTCGATCATTTTTTTGATGTCGCAGCAATGCTTAAAGACGTCTACAAACGGCCGTTTATTACGGTAGGCTTTATTGCCTTTGTGTTGCTCATTCCACTGGCTGTGACGAGTACTAACGGCATGATCAAACGCCTCGGCGGCAAGCGCTGGCAATGGCTGCACCGCACGGTGTATGGCATTGCGATGCTGGGAATTTTGCATTTCTGGTGGATGCGTGCCGGTAAGCACAACTTTGAAAAACCGATCGTGTTTGGCACGATAGTGGCGGTGCTGCTGCTATTACGGGTGTATTGGTATGTTAAGCAAAAACGTAGTGCGCGAGGTCGTCAGGCGGGTGTGCCGCAAAAGCGGCAAGTGACGTCTTAAAAAGGTTGGGTCATATCAGTCTGTAGATTTCTGGATCAAATGCAAATCGACACAGTGTTTCTACCGTGCCGATTTGCATATTCAGTATCCGAAATTTTTTCTGTGGTTAAGGCAGTAACGATTCCAGAGAAAACAAGTCACGCGGCTCTTCACGCTTGCGGATGAGATGTACGCGATCACCATCCACCATGACTTCAGCCGCACGTCCACGGGTGTTGTAATTGGACGCCATCGTCATGCCATATGCACCGGCAGATTGGAATGCCAGCAAGTCGCCTTGCTCGACGGCTAACGCGCGTTCCCGTGCCAGCCAATCTCCCGACTCGCAAATCGGTCCGACGACATCGTAGGTATGGCTGCTGGCGTTGGGGTTCTGCTCGGTAACGGTTTGGATGCCATGCCAGGCTTGGTACATTGCGGGGCGCATCAAGTCATTCATTGCTGCATCGACTACGGCAAAATTTTTGCTCGCACCGTGTTTGAGGTATTGAATCTCGGTGAGCAAAATACCAGCATTGCCGACGACCGAGCGACCGGGTTCAAACAACACTTTCATTGGCAGGCCTTGATATTTTTCTGCACGCCAGTGATCGATGCGGGCGAATAATTTTTCCAGATAGGCACTGACCGCGACCGGTTTTTCGTCATCGTAGGTAATGCCGATACCGCCACCAATATCCAAATGGTGCAAATGGATATCTTCGCTGGATAATTGGTCGATGAGCTCAATGAGTTTGTCGAGCGCCTCTAGCAATGGGGCGTCGTCCAATAATTGCGAGCCGATGTGGCAGTCAATGCCAGTAACGTCAATATTCGGCAGCGCAGCAGCGGTGCGATAACACGCCAGCGCGTCTTCATAAGCCACGCCGAATTTGTTGTCTTTGAGTCCGGTGGAAATGTAGGGATGGGTTTTGGCATCAACATTCGGATTAACGCGTAATGAAATCGCGGCACGTTTTCCCATCTCGCTGGCAACCTGGTTGAGGCGATGCAGTTCAGGAATCGATTCGACGTTAAAGCACAAAATGTCGTGCGATAACGCGAGGCGCATTTCATCAACGGTTTTGCCGACGCCGGAAAAAATTACCTTGCGCGGATCGCCGCCAGCGGCCAACACACGCAATAATTCTCCGCCGGACACAATGTCAAAACCGGAACCCAGTTGATTGAGCACTTGTAATACGGCAAGGTTGGAATTGGATTTGACCGAATAGCAGACCAGCGTGTCGGCCGAATCCCGCCCTCCGGCTGAGCAGGCGTTGGCGTAGGCAGAAAAGTGATCCACCAGTGCCGCTTTAGAGTACACATAAGTCGGCGTGCCGAATTGCTGGGCAATGGTGGACAGAGGCGTGTCTTCTGCTTGCAGAGTACCGTTTTGATACGAAAAATAGGACATAAGAAAATTGCTTAGAGAAAGTGGGTTATTGCGTAGAGGAGGGTGTCGGGACGGGCGGCACTGCGGGTGTTTCTGGTTTCTTGGATGTGTCGGTGCCGGATACGGCCGGTGTCGTCGCCAATGGCGGTATTTTTGGCATGTAAAGCGGTCCTTTTTGACCGCAGGCGCTCAGCAAGAGCGAGAATGCAAGCGCGCTACCGATAATTGCTACGCGGGGCAAATCAAATGATGGTTTCACGGATTAGAATCGCAGTGTAAGTTTGACTAAGTTTAACGAAATGGAATGGATTGGAGTTTAGCATGACAGAATCAGAATTCCTGGTGGCGGCAGAGGCTACTTTGGGTGCGCTTGAAGCAGCATTAGAGCGGGCCTGCGACGCCGACGAGGTAGATGTTGAGTGTAGTCGGAGAGGCAACGTTTTGGAAATTGAATTCATCGACAATGGCTCGAAAATTATCGTCAACAGCCAGGCACCGATGCAAGAGTTATGGATTGCTGCCAAATCCGGCGGTTTTCATTATAAGTTGCAAGGCGATGCATGGCGTAATACACGAGATGGTTCCGAGTTTTTTGCCGCGTTATCGGCGATGGTCAGTGAGCAGGGAGGCACTACTTTGCAATTGCGGCCTTAAGTTCGACAGGCTCCCAGGCGAAGCGACTCACTCTGATTGAGAATATACCCGGCGGTATATTCTCAATATTGTGCGGTTACTTCCGTCTATTGTGACTAAAAAAGTTGATTTTTGACCTCATCGCGCGTCTTGTCTTCCTTACCAAGCGCATCAGCGCTGCCGCCGCCAATACTTTGTATTCCCGTGCCGGGTGGATATTCGGCGTAATAATATTCAGTGCCGCTATGCAATAAACCCTCTGGAACTTCGCGTTCCACAGTTGGTAGCCCCTTCAAGGCTTTTTCCATATAGTCGATCCAGATCGGTAGTGCTAAGCCGCCGCCAGTCTCGCGATCGCCCATATTTTTCGGCTGATCGAAACCCATCCAGGTAACGGCGACTAAAGTCGGTTGATAACCGGCAAACCAGGCATCCATCGAATCATTAGTAGTACCGGTCTTGCCTGCCAGATCGGTCCGTTTGAGCGCCATCGCTTTGACACCCGTACCGGCACGCACGACATCTTTCAACATGCTATCCATTAAAAAAGCATTCCGTGCATCGATGACGCGGTTTGCTTCGTCGCCCGCTTTGGCTGGGTGTGCTTCAGCGAGTACCACGCCATTGGCATCGAGAATTTTGCTAATCAGATACGGGCTGGTTTTAAAGCCGCCGTTGGCGAATACCGCAAAACCGGCTGCCAGTTGTAAAGGTGTGACTGCGCCAGCGCCAAGCGCTAAGGTCAAATAAGGGGGATTTTTCTCAGAATCGAAACCGAAGCGGGTGGTGAACTCTTGCCCGTACTGCGCGCCGATTTTATCGAGGATACGCACCGATACCATGTTTTTAGATTTCATCAATCCTCGGCGCATGGTCATCGGGCCTTCATATTTATTCCCGTAGTTTTTGGGTTGCCAGACCTGGCCGCCGGTCAGGCCGCCGCCAAAACTGATCGGTGCATCGTTGATGATGGTTGCCGGGGACAGGCCTTTTTCAAGGGAGGCTGAATAAATAAACGGCTTGAAAGCAGAGCCCGGCTGACGCCATGCTTGCGTGACGTGATTGAATTTATTGCGGTTAAAGTCAAATCCGCCAACTAATGCCCGAATCGCGCCGTCACTGGTGGACGTCGATATCAAGGCCGATTCAACCGCTGGCATTTGCGTGATGCTCCAGTTCTTTTCGCTTTGTATTACACGAATGATCGCGCCGGGTTTGACTTTGCGCTGTGGCGGCGCTTTATCGCTGAGTAAGTTGGTGGCGATGCTCAGGCCGGTGCCGGTGATGGTGATTTCCTCGCCGGAAGAAAGTACTGCGCGCACACTTTTGGGACTGGCGTCGAGGACCACGGCGGCGACGATATCATCGCTGTCCGGATGGTCGGCCAGCTCGACTTCGATGGCCGCTTCGATCGCTTCTTTGGGGCCATCCGGGAAGGTCATATAGCCTTCAGGGCCGCGATAACCGCGCCGTTTGTCGTAATTCATGACGCCGCGTCGCAAAGCAAAGTAGGCGGCATCCTGATCGGCCTTAGTGATGGTGGTGAACACATTGAGGCCGCGTGTATACGTCGCATCTTTGAATTGTTCGTAGACCATTTGACGCGCCATTTCGGAGACGTATTCAGCATGAATACCAAATTCGGTCGCACCGGTTTTCAGGCGCAGAGGCTCATTTTTGGCCTCATCATATTGCGCCTGTGTGATGTAACCCAATTGCAGCATGCGCAACAAAATATACTGTTGACGCGCTTGGGCACGTTTAGGATTCACGACAGGATTATTGGCCGATGGGGCTTTAGGTAAACCGGCCAACATGGCGGCCTCGGCAATGCTCAGCTCTTGCAATTTTTTGCCAAAATAAACCTGCGCAGCTGAGGCAAATCCATAGGAGCGTTGTCCCAGATAAATCTGGTTCATGTAGACCTCAAGAATTTGATCCTTGGTTAAATTCTGTTCAATTTTCCACGCTAGCGGTATTTCGTAGAGAAATTTACGTGAAGCTTTTTGCAGAAATGTCGGCTCATTGCTAGTGAGGAAAAAATTCCGCGCAACTTGTTGCGTGATGGTACTTGCTCCGCCGCCACCGCCTGTCAAATTAGATAACGTGGCGCGCACGATGCCTTGATAGTCAACGCCGCCGTGCTGATAAAAGCGGTCGTCCTCAATGGCGAGAACAGCTTTCTTGACAACATCGGGGATGTCCTGGATGCGCACCAGGTTGCGCCGCTCTTCGCCAAACTCACCGATCAGAACGCCATCTGCGGAAAAAATGCGCAGTGGAATTTTAGGGCGGTAGTCCGTCAGTGAGTCGAGCGCTGGAAGGTTGGGCCAGGCCATCGCCAGCATCAATCCGAACGTCAACGCGGCAATCGCCACCAAACCTGTAAGCAAGCCGAAAAAGCTCAAAAATAGCCTCAATACCAGCGGCATGCGACGACGCTGTGATTCGGGAGGTTGGGCGGAATTGTTGGGATTTGAATCTGGAACTTGATGTGTCATGCGCTTGGGGACTTTCTGTGGTGATGCATTGCATTATAACGGCACGCGTAGTTGCAACGTCGATGCAACAAGAGGGCACAAAACTTGCGGTAGTAGGCGTGATACTTAAATTTGACGCTTTACAAACAGTTTCTAAGATGAAAAGCATTACATTGACATTTATTTACCATAGATGTGACAAAAATTGGCACTTAGCAGGTTTGGTTGCCTAGAGGTACATTTCTTTGCTGCACTAGTTGATTATTGTTACGATTTCTATAGGACTTACGCAAAACCGCCCCAGCGGCGTTATTCCTCCCGGCCTTACGTTTGTAATGGTTCAAAGGGATGCCTTACCAGGACAATTTTGCGTAAGTCCTAATCTATCAAATATCAAATATAAATTAGATTTTTTCCAGAATTTGGATGCGGTGGCAAGGTAATCAGGCTGGCCAATCCGCGAAATATTCCCTCAAAAATACGTTCACGGAGAGATGCTCTTGGTATTAGATATTGGATCATTATTCGATAAAAAGTCCCCCCCGTTAGTAGGGATTGATATCAGCGCATTGAGCGTCAGACTTGTTGAGTTGTCAGACGCAGGCAATGACCAGTTAAGGCTGGAGCGTTATGCCTCAGAACCATTGCCACGCGGGGCCGTGGTGGATGGCAATATCGAAAATATCGACCAAGTCACGGAAGTGGTGCGGCGGCTTTGGAAAAAAAGTGGCGCAACTACCCGCAACGTTGCTCTGGGAATGCCCTCAGCGTCAGTGATTACCAAAAAAATTATTTTGCCCGGCGGCATGAGCGATGACGAACTCGAACTGCAAGTCGAGTCTGAGGCCAATCAATATATTCCTTTTGCGTTGGATGAAGTCAGTCTCGATTTTTACGTCGTAGGTCCGGCGCAACATTCCCCCGATGACGTTGAAGTATTGCTTGCCGCCACCCGCAAAGAGAAGGTCGAAGACCGTGTGGCCATCGCAGAAGCGGCGGGCCTCAAGCCGATCGTGATGGACATCGAGTCTTATGCCGCCCGCGGTGCTATCAATCGAATCATCGCGCAATTACCTCAGCAGGGGCAGGGCAAGATGATAGGGCTGTTTCAAATCGGTGCACAAAGTACGCATGTTTCTGCTTTGCTCAACGGACAACTTATCTATGAACGCGAACAACCTTTCGGTGGCCATCAGCTGACGCAAGACATTGTCCGCGCCTATGGATTGTCTTACGAGGAGGCAGAGGCTAAAAAACGCAGCGGTGGTTTGCCCGAAAGCTATCAGCAAGAAATATTGAATCCATTTTTGGAGAGCGCCGCCATCGAGTTGACTCGCACGATTCAATTTTTCTTCACTTCAACGCCTTACACGCGCGTTGATCAGCTGTATCTGGCAGGCGGCTGCGCGATCATTCCCGGTATGGTCGAGGCCGTTGCCGGTCGCGCCAAAATTTCCACCTCCGTCGTCAGTCCCTTCGCCGGCATGCAACTGGCATCCAATGTGCGTGAAAAGCAGCTGCGAAATGAAGCCCCTGCTTATTTGGTGGCGTGTGGGTTGGCAATGCGGAGATTTGGCTGATGATTAAGATCAATCTATTACCCCATCGCGAAGCAAAGCGTAAGCAACGTAAGAATGCCTTTTTTACCATGCTTGGCTTGTCAGCGTTTGTTGGATTGTTGCTGGTGTTGTTGCTAGGTGCTTACTTTGCCAACAGTGTTTCCAATCAAAATGCGCGCAATCATTTTATTGCAGCAGAAAACACACGTCTCGATGGTGAAATCAAAGAAATCGTCAGCCTCAAGCAAGACATTGCTTCCCTCAAAGCGCGCCAGCAGGCCGTTGAGAATCTGCAAAGTGATCGCAATCAACCTGTGTATTTAATGGACGAGCTAGTCAAGCAGGTACCCGAAGGTATTTACTTGCGCGGTTTTAAACAGGACGGCCAACGCGTTGTTGTCAGTGGCTATGCGCAATCGAATGAGCGGGTGTCAGGGCTGCTACGCAATCTCAGTAATAACTCAGCATGGTTAGAGCGCCCCGACTTGATCGAAATTCGTGCCGCTAATCTGGGCAGTGGAAAGGACAGCAAGCGGGTGTTTGATTTCACTATCAATGTAGGCATTAAGCGCCCGAGCGAGAGTATTGGTGACACCGCTGCCATCAAAAAAACAGGCGTAGATACGCCAACGCCAGTAGCGGCCAGGTAACAGAGAACTAACAGAGCAGCATAGCGATGAGAGAGACACGATGACGGATTTGAAAGAATGGACTGCTTCAATTAGCGCCCAGTTTCAGGGCCTTAACGGACGTCCGCCGGGGCTTTGGCCAACCGTTCCGCGCAACTTGTGCGGTGTTGGTGTGTTAGTGGCGGTGATGTTTCTCGGCTGGTTTTTTTATTGGAGTGATGAGCAGAGTGATCTCGCCAATGGCGAGCAGCAAGAGCTGCAATTAAAAGAGCAATACAGAGGAAAAATTCAACAAGCAATTAATCTCGATGGTTTGCGGAAACAAAAAAAGCAGGTCGCCGAATATGTTGTTTCGCTCGAAAAACAGTTGCCGAGCAAGGCTGAAATGGATGCATTGTTATCCGATATTAATCAGGCCGGGCTGGGAAGGGGATTGCAGTTCGAACTGTTTAAGCCCGGCCAGGTTGTCGTGAAAGATTATTACGCCGAATTGCCCATCGAGATCAAGGTGACCGGGAGCTATCACGACGTTGGTTCATTCACCAGCGACATCGCCAATCTACCCCGGATTGTTACTCTTAATAATATGAATCTCAGCACTGGAAAAGATGGTGTGTTGTCGCTGGAGGCGATTGCCAAAACTTTCCGCTATCTGGACCCGGATGAGGTGGCTGCGCAACGCAAGATCACTGATGCGGCCAAGTCGAAGGATGGAAAATGATGCCTCCATTGATTGTTAGGTTGCTCCGAACCTCTGCTATTGCAGGGTTCCTTTTAACCTTATCCGGTTGCGGTGATAGTGGCGTGCAGGAGATTAAAGAATGGATGTCGGATGTCAAAGTGCACACGCACGTGTTTATTCCTAAATTAACAGAGCCTAAAAAATTCACGCCTTTTTCCTATGCAAGTAAGACCAGCATTGATCCTTTTAATGCCAACAAATTATTGGTGGTATTGGCGGCAATGCAAGACAACGGTAATGGTCTCAAACCCAATATGGAGCGTCGACGCGAGGCGCTGGAAAGCTTTCCGCTCGATACCGTCAAGATGGTGGGGACGTTACAAAAAGTCGGCCTGAGTTATGCGTTGCTGCAAATGGATAAGACGGTATTTCCGGTCAAAGTTGGTAACTATGTCGGCCAAAATTTCGGCATGGTGACCAGCATTAGCGAGACTGAAGTGAATTTGAAAGAAATCGTACAAGATGCGTCCGGCGAATGGGTCGAGCGCGAAGCCAAGTTAGCATTGCAGGAGACCATGAAATGAGAACAGCAAAGGGTGTAATAAGCAGCGCAGCAAAGGCAATAGTGCGAGCGCCATTGGCCTGCCTGAGCATGATGCGTCGCAATGCTTTTATGTTGGCGACACTGGTTTTGTTAGTCGGCTTTGGGCGCTCGGTCTTGGCCGATGACAATGTCATTACATCGATTAGTGCCAATCATCAGGGCACCAACACGATCGTCACGATTCATCTGAAAAATCCCTTGAGTGCGTTGCCGGCAGGCTTTGTCATTGTCAATCCTGCTCGGATCGCATTGGATTTTCCGCGCGTAGGAAACGCAACAGGCAAGACCGTACAGGATGTGAGTTTAGGCGATGTGCGTAATGTGATTGTGGCGCAAAACGACGACCGTGCACGGCTGGTGATTAATCTTAAACGATCTCTCAATTATGCCTTGGCAATGGAGGGCAACGCCGTCGTCGTGACGATAGACGGCTCTGGTGGTGTGGCCACTGCGGTGAGTTCTGAGGGGGCGCCCATCGTGCCGATTGTGCCGATCGCCCCTCTAGACGCTGTCGTCCTTGGTGCTGCCACTGCGCCGACGCTGCAGCCAACTTCAACCCCGGCAAAGATGATCCCGGTAGCCTATCCTGTGACCATGATGCAAGACAGCAAACCAGCATTGCGGGATATCGATTTCCGCCGTGGCAGCGCTGGCGAAGGCCGCATTGTGATCGACCTCCCGAGTAAGCAAGTGGTCGTAGACGTACGCCAACAGGGACAATCGATTGTGGTTGATTTCATGAAGACAAGCCTGCCTCCGGCATTACGTCGCAAACTCGACGTTGGCGATTTCGGCACACCCGTACGTACTATTACCACCATGCCGCAGGGTGAAAATGTGCGCATGGTGATCGAGCCGAAAGGGCTATGGGAGCACGCGGCTTATCAAAGCGATTCTCAATTGGTCATTGAGGTCAAACCGATTAAGGAGCAACCAAATAAATTAGGGCAGGGCGTACAGAACTATCGCGGTGACAAACTATCGTTGAATTTTCAGAATATTGAAGTACGTGCATTGCTGCAGGTCATCGCTGATTTCACCAGCCTGAACATTATCACCAGCGACACCGTCAGCGGCAGTCTGACGCTGCGTCTGAAAGACGTGCCGTGGGATCAGGCGCTCGATATTGTGATGCAATCCAAAGGATTGGATATGCGCAAAAATGGCTCGGTCGTCTGGATTGCACCTAGAGATGAGTTGCTGACCAAAGAGAAGCTGGAATTAGAGCAGCGCGCTTCTATTGCCGAGCTCGAGCCATTGCGTACGGAGTCCTTTCAACTCAATTACCAAAAGGCCGAAGCGTTCAAGAAAGTATTCGGTATTAATGATGACGGCGGCAGTGGTGGAGAGAAAAAGAACAGCATTTTGTCCAAGCGCGGAAGTGCCGTCATTGATCCTCGCACGAATCAATTGTTCATTACCGATACGCCTACGGTATTAGACAATATCCGCACTCTGGTCGCAAAGATTGACATTGCTTCACGTCAGGTTTTGATTGAGGCGCGCATGGTCGAGGCCAACGATGGGTTTAGCCGTAATCTTGGGGCTAAGCTGGGGTTTGGTTTTCATGGAGGGAACATCGTCGAAGTCGGCGGCCAGCAAACAGGTACCGTCGGGGCTGCCGGAGGTACCGCGTCGAACGCCGTAGGATTGAACTCATCTGCGTTGGCAACGGTTAATGGCAATTCTGTCAACTTGCCTGCTGCAGGTATTAATGGCGCAACTGCCGGCAGCGTGGCCCTCACATTATTTAACGCTGCAGCCACCAAATTCATCAGTCTTGAGTTGTCAGCTTTGGAAGCGGACGGACAAGGCAAGATTATTTCTAGCCCGCGTGTCGTCACTGCTGATCAGCAGAAAGCATTGATCGAGCAGGGGACAGAAATTCCGTATCAAAGTGCTACCAGCAGCGGCGCTACTTCCGTCGAATTCAAAAAGGCAAACTTAAAGCTTGAAGTAACGCCCCAAATTACGCCCGACGGTAATGTCATTTTGACGGTTGATGTCACCAATGACAGCGTTGGTGCAGTTGTCCCTGGTGGTGTTTCGATCAACACCAAGCATGTTCAGACCCAGGTTCAGGTTGAAAATGGCGGAACGGTCGTTATCGGCGGTATTTACACCCAGACCATTTCTAACGACGTCAATAAGGTGCCGTTGCTTGGAGATATTCCGATTCTGGGGTATCTTTTCAAACAAACGTCAGTTGTTAATAAAAGAACTGAATTATTGATTTTCCTGACACCAAAAGTAGTCATAGACCGGATCGCTGGAAGCTAGGTTGCTGAGTGTTAATTCAGCAACCTGACGCACAGACACCGGCTATATGCCGGTGTTTGTACATGCGAAAAAGGTTAAGTGGTGAAATGGTACGGTGTACATGAAAGGCAATATTATTCTGGTCGGCCTGATGGGCTCAGGTAAGACCACAGTTGGCCGCGCTCTGGCGAAAAAACTCAATAAACTGTTCATCGATTCGGATCACGAAATCGAAGCTCGTACTGGCGCTTCGATTCCGTTGATTTTTGAGATTGAGGGCGAGCCTAGTTTTCGTCAGCGTGAAGCCGAAGTGATCCGGGATCTCACCGCGCGCCAGAATATTGTGTTGGCAACCGGTGGCGGTGCAATCTTAAATCCAGACAATCGGGCTTATCTGAAAAGCAGCGGCATCGTGATTTACTTGCGTGCCAGTGTCCATCATATTTTGCAACGGACAAGTCGCGATAAAAATCGTCCTTTATTACAAACGGCTGATCCACGCAGACGGCTAGAAGAGTTGTCGCGCCAGCGCGATCCACTGTATCGTGAAATTGCCGATATCATCATCGATACAGGACGGCCTAACGTACAATTTCTGGTGCATAGTATTTTGTCTCAATTGGATATGACGCGTATTCATGTGGGTGCGACGCCTGATGCGGCAACGAATCCACTAAAAGAAGATCCTTCCCGCATTGACAATCACATTCCGGTTTCATTTGATGCTCCAATTTCAGCTTTAACTCCTGATTTAACTCCTATGACTCAAACAATGCCCTTCAATTCTCCATTCAGCGCAACACCCCTGACACCGGTCACCTTACGGGTTGAATTAGGGGAGCGCAGTTATCCGATCGAGATCGGGCAAGCCCTGCTAGGCAATAACGAGAGAATTGCGGCCCTCATCCAAGGCAAGCAAGTCGCCATCGTCACCAATACGATAGTGGCACCGCTGTACCTGGACCGATTGCGTACAGCATTGCTGGCGGCAGGAAAAAAGGTCATCGAAATTATCCTACCTGATGGTGAGGAGGAAAAAAACTGGGCCAACCTGATGGTGATTTTCGATCGCTTGCTGGCCGAAAAATGCGATCGTAAAACGACGCTCATTGCGCTTGGCGGCGGCGTTATCGGCGATTTGACCGGCTATGCCGCCTCCGCCTATATGCGCGGCGTGCCGTTCGTACAAATTCCGACGACGTTGTTAGCGCAGGTTGATTCTTCCGTCGGCGGTAAAACCGGCATTAATCATCCCCTAGGCAAAAACATGATCGGTGCGTTCTATCAGCCACAAGCCGTGATCGCAGACATAACGACATTGCAAACGCTACCGGAGCGTGAGTTGTCCGCCGGTCTGGCCGAAGTGATTAAATACGGCGCAGTAATCGATGCGGCGTTCTTTGCCTGGCTAGAAGCCAATATCGGCAAATTAAGAGCACGTGATAGCGCAGCCTTAACCTATGCGATTCAACGCTCATGCGAAATCAAAGCCGATGTCGTTCGTCAAGATGAGCGCGAAGGCGGTTTACGGGCCATCCTTAATTTTGGTCACACTTTCGGCCATGCAATCGAATCCGGCCTTGGTTATGGCGTATGGCTGCACGGAGAGGCGGTAGGTTGCGGCATGATCATGGCTGCTGACTTGTCGTATCGCCTTGGTCATATTGATGCCGCAGTACGTCAGCGCGTTATTTCTTTGATACAAGCCGCTGGCTTACCGAATGTGGCACCGGATCTTGGTACGGCACGTTGGCTCGAGTTGATGCAAATCGACAAGAAAAACGAAGATGGTCAAATCAAATTTATTTTGATGAAAGAACTTGGAGGATCCATGATCACCACCACCCCGCAGGAGTTATTAGCGCAGACCATACAAGATTCGGTTATCTCACGATGAATACAGAAACGTTTCTCGCCCCCTATGCTGCCCATTCAGCGACGTCGCGAGGACGTTTGTTCGGCGAAGCTGCACCCAATACCCGTACTGAGTTTCAGCGGGATCGTGACCGGATCGTGCATTGCACGGCTTTTCGGCGGCTTGAATACAAGACGCAGGTATTCGTTAATCATGAAGGCGACCTGTTTCGCACGCGGCTGACCCACAGTATAGAAGTGGCGCAAATTGCACGTTCTATCGCACGTAATCTGCAATTGAATGAAGATCTGGTGGAGGCGATTTCGTTAGCGCATGATCTCGGTCACACGCCTTTCGGGCATGCTGGTCAGGATGCCTTGAATGCCTGCATGACACATTTCGGTGGCTTCGAACATAATCTGCAAAGCTTGCGCTTAGTCGATAAGCTCGAACAGCGTTATGGCGCATTTGACGGACTCAATCTGATGTTCGAAACCCGCGAGGGGATCCTCAAGCATTGTTCTGCCGCCAACGCTAAAAGACTTGGCGATATCGGGCAGCGCTTTCTCCAGCGTAAACAACCAACGCTAGAAGCCCAAGTGGCGAATCTGGCTGATGAAATTGCCTACAATAATCACGATATTGACGATGGCCTGCGTTCCGGTTTGCTAACGATAGAGCAAATGATGGAAATTGATTTTTTTGCACGGCACAGTCGTGAAGTCGAAACAACCTTTCCCGGTTTGCGTGGGCGGCGAGCGATCAACGAAACGGTGCGTCGCATGATCAATGCACTGATCAACGACCTGATCGACACATCGCGTCTACGGATTATGGCTGCAGCTCCAAAAACAGTCGAAGACGTGCGCAATGCTGCGCCGCTGATTGCTTTTTCAGAACCAATGGCGCGTGAGGCCGCCGCGCTGAAGCAATTTTTGCGAGAAAATCTGTACCGCCATTATCTGGTCAATCGGATGACCAGCAAGGCGCGACGCATCGTAGTGGAATTATTTGACTGTTTCGTCAATGAGCCGAGTTTGCTGCCACCAGATTATCAATTAACGCCATCAGGGCAAGCAGACGGTGCGCAACTACAAGCGCGCCAGATCGCCGATTATATTGCCGGTATGACCGACCGCTATGCGATTCGTGAGCATCGACGTTTATTTTTAGTCGATGAAGGTCATCTATAACCTTTAGTATTGCGAACGATGTCACTCCGGCTCTGTCAAAAATGTCCACACACTGCATAACGATCAAGATCGCCTCCGCGCGTGCTGAATTAGCCGGTTCTTGTCGGGCATTCCCGCGCGTTAATCCATCTCACCTTTCAAGGGATCACTCATGAAATTTCTTTCTCAACCAGCGTTCAGTCTGGGCGTAATCATCACGCTTGTTTCTTCTGCCGCATTGGCCGTTTCTTTGGCTGATTTGAGTAATAAGGATGCCAATTCCGGATTAAAAGCAGCACTTGATAAAGGGGCAATTGTTGCGGTTTCTAAGCTGGGTGTTGAAAATGGATTTTTGAATAACGACAAAGTGAAAATTGGATTGCCGGGCATATTGGAGCAGGCGCGTCCGCTCTTGAAAATGACCGGAAAAGGCCAGCAATTGGATGACTTGGTTGTGTCGATGAATCATGCCGCAGAGGCTGCAGTGCCCTTGGCCAAGCCTTTACTATTAAATGCAGTGAAGTCCATGTCGGTGACGGATGCAAAAAAAATTCTGAGTGGCGGAGAGACATCGGTGACCGATTTTTTTAAAGAGAAAACTGCCGCGCCATTGGAAGTGAAATTTCTACCGTTAGTGAAGCAAGTCACTGACCGCAACGGCGTCTCGGCGCAATACAACGCGACGATGGGATTGGTCAGTAAAACCGGTATGGTGCCAGCGCAAGCGGCGACGGTGGAAGGTTATGTCACGCAACGTGCGCTAGATGGCTTGTTTTACATGATCGGGGAGGAAGAGAAGGCGATTCGACGCGATCCGATAGGGGCAGGCAGTGCCATTATCGGGAAGGTGTTTGGGGCGATGAAATAATGATTCGCCGCGCTGGTTGGACCAACTAGCCCTGAAGCCATCGCTGGCAATCTCGATGATATTTAAAATAACAAAGGGCGCATTAACTGCGCCCTTGCTCATTTGTCAGTGTAGTATTTTTTCGTTTGATGGTTGAAAAGACACTTGCGTTGACTATGTCAGATAACCACTACCGTCACGTCGCTGCGGGTAGATCCTCAGGCAAATGTTTGATTGCGGAGTGTTGGTGGTTCTGTAGTTTGTCCTTATATTTAATCACTTGTCGATCGAGTTTGTCGATCAACAAATCAATGGCAGCGTAAAGGTCATGCGCAATGCTCTCGGCATGCAGGTCTTTGCCTTTTACGCGCAGATTAATTTCAGCTTTCTGGCGTTTTTCTTTCTCGGTGATTTTGTCGACTGTCAGGATCACACTAATATCGATGACCTGATCGAAATGGCGCTTGATACGCTCTAATTTGTTTAGCACGTGTTCGCGAATGGCGGGAGTTACGTCGAGGTGATGCCCACTAATTGTGAAATTCATACTGCGCTCCTATCAAGTTTTCGTTGGCGGTTCGGACAGTGATCAATTTGTTGAGTCGACTAGTCAGAACACAGCGACGGTTATGCAAACGAGCAAACAGCTAAAGAGATTTGCGTAAATTGACTGGCGGAATTCTGAGTGCTTCGCGATATTTTGCGACCGTACGGCGAGCAACCACCATACCTTGTTCCGCGAGCATGTCGGCAATCTTGCTGTCAGAGAAAGGGCTTTTAGAATCTTCCGCTCCTATGAGTTGTTTGATCAAAGCCCGTATTGCCGTTGAGGAAGCCTCTCCACCTGCCTCTGTAGCAACATGGCTGCCGAAGAAATACTTTAATTCGAACATCCCGTGAGGGGTGAGCATGTATTTCTGAGTCGTTACACGCGAGATAGTGCTCTCGTGTAATCCTAGTGTATCAGCTATTTCACGCAACACAAGAGGCCGCATGGCGACCGCGCCGTGCGAAAAAAAGTTCCTCTGACGCTCTACAATTGCCTGGGCGACACGGAGGATAGTGTCGAAGCGCTGACGCATATTTTTGATCAACCACTTCGCCTCTTGCAGTTGAGAACCGAGTGATCCTTCGGTTTTGCTTTGCTTAAGAATATTGGCGTAGAGGGCATTAACGCGCAGTCGGGGCATCACGTCATTGTTGAGCATGACTTGCCAGCCATTCTTTGTTTTTCTCACAATCACGTCCGGCACGACATAATCTGAGGCGCTTCCGGCGAAAGTTGCGCCAGGATGCGGATTGCATTGTCTGATAACGACTTGCGCTTCACGTAAATCTTCGTCATCGCACTCCAGCGCTTTTTTGATTTTATTGAAATCGCGTTGGGCAAATAAAGTCAGAAAATTTTGCACAATTGTCAGCGCCAGACGACGCGTGACGAATGGTATTTTTGGAAACGCTTTAATTTGCAGCGCCAGACATTCAGAGGCGTCCCGAGCGCCGACGCCTGTCGGATCAAAACTTTGGACCATCTTCAGCGCCATCGATAATTCGTCGATGTCGATCTCAAGTTGCTCAGGCAGACGTGCGTAGATATCCTCCAGCGACTCTTCCAGGTAGCCGTTCTCATCGACTGCATCAATGATTAATTCGATGAGTGCGCGGTCGCGTTGGAGATCGACTACTTCTTGCATCTGCTTGAGCAAATGTTCGCGCAAGGTTGTGACGCAGGCTTCTAGCTGCGGTCGCGCATCCTCATCGTCGGGTGCCTTGGAGGTACGGGCAACATCGTCAAAACTCCATTCGGTGTCGCCGCTATCTTTATCCTGATTGTTATCGCCGGTATCGGCAACTTCGCTGCTACCTTCTGGCTCGATCGGTGAACTGCTGACTTCGCTGTCCCCCGTCGGGGCATCCATCGTTGACGTCGTTGTGTTAATGGCACCATCAGCCAACAGTCTGACTGAGTTGTCGAGTGGATCGTCGAGACGCTCCAACAGCGGATTCTCGGACAGAATATGTTCCAGTTCCTGATGCAGCTCTAGCGTAGACAATTGCAACAATCGTATCGATTGCTGCAACTGCGGTGTCAGCGCCAGATGCTGGGAGGTACGGAGTTGGAGCGATTGTTTCATGGGCCCTGAGGGTTCCTGGTAGTGCGTTGCCTGCGTTACATGATGAAACTACATGGAAGCTAGATGCCAAAACTACATGCGGAAATGTTCGCCCAGATACACGCGTCGTACAGATTCATCGGCGATGATGTCGTCCGGACTGCCGCTGGCCAACACGCTACCTTGGTTGATGATGTACGCCCGGTCGCAAATGCCGAGCGTTTCGCGCACGTTATGGTCAGTAATCAAGACGCCGATACCGCGTTCTTTCAGAAAACGGACGATGCGCTGAATTTCAATCACGGCAATCGGATCAATCCCTGCGAATGGCTCATCAAGCAGCACGAAGCGCGGATTGGTGGCTAAAGCGCGGGCGATTTCTACCCGTCGTCGCTCACCGCCCGACAGGGACAGTGCCTGACTATCGCGTAGCTTTTCAATTTGTAATTCTTGTAGAAGGGACTCAAGCTTGTCCGAGAGCTCCTGCTTGGTGAGGGCCACGCCGTTCGGGCGCTGAAGCTCAAGCACCGCACGGATATTGTCTTCTACCGTTAGTTTACGAAATACTGACGCTTCTTGCGGCAAATAAGACAAACCAAGCACCGCCCGTTGGTGAATCGGCAAGCGCGAGATATCGACGCCATCAAGATCAATCGCACCGCCATCGGCTGGCACTAGCCCTACGATCATGTAGAACGAGGTCGTTTTACCTGCGCCATTGGGTCCAAGCAGACCAACTACCTCGCCATTTTTGACGTTCAACGATACGTCACGCACGACCTGGCGCGCGCCGTAACTCTTTTGTAGCCCTTTGACAATCAGCGTACTGGAAGCGGTAGTCATCTCATTTCCCTTTCGGTTCGATGACCGCTTTAATACGGCCGCCACCCGGCAAGCTGGTGCCGGAAACATCATTATTGACCGAGTAAAATTCAGCGCGACTATCGTAGGAGATAAATGCGCCATTGACGACATCGGTAGGTTTAGTGCCTTGCAGGCGTCGCATCTGGGCCTTCGAAAACAATTTAACGATTTCGGTTTTGTCGTCGTATTCGATGCGTTCCGCTTCGCCATCGATCCACAAATCAGGGCCGCCGTCGCGCTTTTGGCGGAAGGTCGCCAGTCCGCCCGGTGCCGCGTACAAGACCGCGAATTGGTAACCAGCCGGATCCGTCGTGACGACCACTTTTTCCGCCTTCATGATCAGCGTGCCGCGGGTTAAAATAACATTCCCGGTAAATATTTTGACTTGTTTCACGTCATCTAACGTGAACTGGTTTGCTTCGACATTGGAGGGCTTGGTGGCATCAGCTTTCTCTGCCTGCGCACCTGACATGAAGGTCAGTTGTAGTGCCAGTAGCGATAAAAAAAGAATACGTTTCATAAAAATCCTGGAAATAAATAACGGTATGACGGGGCAGAGCACGATCTCGACAGATTCGGCATCGCTTAAGGTTGGCGCGGTGTTGCGCGATAAGTGCCGCGGACATTGCTGAGCAGGCGCAATTCCAGTGTGGCATTGTTAGCAACCATACCAGTGCCGGTCATTTTCGATTGATCTATCGTAATCTCGACCGGTTTATCGCTTTTAATAATATCGTCGTCCGGCAGTAGCAGCAGGTATTCAGACTCCAGATGCAGTTTTGACGAGGTCGGCGTTGCCGGGCGATCGGCAACGACATTGCCGTACATATTGACCTTGCTATTGTTGTCTTCAATCCTGGCGGTGTTTGAGCGTAAGGACATCGGTGGTTTTTCTTTGTCAAGACTATGGATCACCGGCAGCTTGACGTCAAAGGAGTCGTCGCTTGGGTTATGCGTGAGGCGCTGGCCTGCAATGTTGTAGCGCGGCAGACCATTTGGGGCCAGTTGGACGTAGTTGAAATTTTCGACGTAATAGTCAGGCGCGACACGCGGTGCACCGGGCAGCATTTTTTCTGTATTTCTATTCATGACTTCCATGATCCAGAAGCTAGCTAACGCCAGCGCGATACACAGCGTCAGTAGCAGCATGAACCGGAGGCGAAAGGTCGATCGCAGGTTTTTCATATGGTTTTAATTCGCCTTATTGCGCAGAAACGCCGGGTAAATACTGCGCCAGCGCGGCGTCATACTTACCTTGTGCGCGAAGAATTAAATCGCAGACTTCACGTACCGCACCCTGGCCGCCGCCGGCTTGCGTGACGTAATGCACGCGAGAGCGGACTTCATGATGACCATTCGAAACACTGACGGCGAACCCGGCGCGAGACAAAATCGGCAAATCAATAATGTCGTCGCCGATAAAACCGCACACATCGGCTGTCAGATTGGTTTGCGCCAATAACGCAAGAAATGCTGCGTATTTGTCATGCGCCCCCTGCACGATGTGCACGATCCCGAGATCGTTCGCACGGCGGCTGACGATGGTCGATGTGCGCGCACTAATAATGGCGGTGGCGATGCCCGCTTGTTGCAGCAATTTAATGCCGAGTCCGTCAAGAACATTAAAGCGCTTAAGCGCCTCGCCATCGGCTCCAAATAGCAAGCCGCCATCAGTCAGCACGCCATCGACGTCAAAGATCATCATCCGGACTTGGGCAGCGCGGGTCAATACTTCCGACGGCACGCTCATCCTGGTGTTAGCAACCGTCATCAAATGACCTTTGCGCGTGTCAGGTCATGGATGTGCAGCGCGCCGACCAAGGTACCGTCGGCTTCTGCTACCAGTAACTGATTGATGCGGAATTCTTCCATGATCTGGACCGCGTCAACAGCCAGTTGATCAGGCCCGACGGTGCGCGGATGGGCGTGCATCACATCGGCGATGGTCAGCTTGGAAAAGTCTTGAACGTGCTCAATCAAACGCCGCAAGTCGCCATCGGTGAACACCCCAATCGGATGAAATGTCGCGTCAACGATCGCCGTCATCGCCAGACCCTTGCGGGTGATTTCAAGCAATGCCGCCGATAGTGATACTTCGGCAGTCACGGCCGGAATCGCATCACCGCTGCGCATGACGTCGCGCACATGGGTCAGTAAACGTCGGCCAAGCGCGCCGCCAGGATGGGATCGTGCAAAATCTTCTTCACGAAAGCCGCGTGCGTCCAGCAATGCCACCGCCAACGCATCCCCCAGCGCCAACGTCGCCGTCGTGCTGGCCGTTGGCGCAAGATTCAGCGTGCAGGCTTCTTGTGCCACCTGCACATTGAGATGCACCGTCGCCAGTTGCGCCAACCCGGACGCATCGTTGCCCGTCATCGCAATCAGGGTGGCACCCATGCGTTTGATAATCGGCACAATCGCCATCAACTCAGCGGTTTCGCCGGAGTTGGAAATGGCGATAAACGCATCATGTTTGGTCACCATGCCCAAGTCGCCATGGGCGGCCTCAGCGGGATGAATAAACATCGCCGGGGTCCCGGTGGAGGCCAGCGTGGAGGCTATTTTGCGAGCAATATGCCCAGATTTTCCGATTCCTGAGACGACCACGCGGCCAGTGCAATGAAGCAACAGTTCCACCGCCTGTGCAAAAGGTGCGTCGAGATCGTCAGAAATACGGTTTTTCAGGGCAAGAATGGCGTCCGCTTCGATTTGCAGCGTCTGACGTGCAAGCGCTAGCGCGCGTAGGGCGTTGAAAGAATTTGGCAAGATTGTGGCATTGGTTTTACGCATCGCGAAAGTATAAACGAATTCCCAAAGCAAAAAACCTGCCAGTTTCATTCTGGTGCATTTAATCCAAACACTCTATTTAAAGAAATTGTCTGACTGAAGACGGATAGACTGCTTAAGTGTCTAAGCGGTCACTATTTCACAGATTTTTCGCCCAATAGTCACAATTGCAGCGAAAAATCAGCCAAATCGCGATCGCATTGCGCCACTTTTTCAATTCGCCGCCCAAAGCAGAGCCGTCTTTTAGCCAAGAATGTCGCGTTCGCAAAAGCGCAATGTGTTGTGAATTAACTACGAATTGAATAACTATGCTCTCAGGATTAGAACTCACGATTTTGCTACTTGGCTCAGCCGTCCTCGGCGTCGTAGCGTTTCGGATGCTACATTTGCCACCGATGTTGGGGTACCTGACGGTCGGGATTGTGATCGGCCCGCACGCCCTCGGTTTTGCCGAAGACAACGCCACCACCCACGCATTGGCCGAATTCGGCGTCGTGTTTTTGATGTTTTCGATCGGCCTTGAGTTTTCTCTCTCCAAACTATCGGCCATGCGCCGCATCGTCTTTGGGCTAGGCATGGCGCAGGTATTGCTGACGATTGCCGCGGCCATGCTGTTCGGCTGGGCCGTGGCGTACATCCTGCCGCAACTCACCAACATCAGCTGGCAAGCCGCCTTTGCGCTCGGTGCGGCGCTGACCATGTCCTCCACCGCCATCGTCTCCAAGCTCCTCACCGAGCGCTTGGAATTAGAGAGCGAACACGGTCGCCGCATCATCGGCATTCTGCTCTTTCAAGATCTGGCGTTAGTCCCCCTGCTGATCATCGTCCCGGCGCTAGCCAAGGACTCTGGCAACCTGATGGCAACGCTGGGATCGATTCGTGCTCGATGAACCGGGCGCTTAGAGAAGCTATCACCGACTGCC
>NZ_JBRIIQ010000027.1:0-47576 GCF_052976905.1 Glaciimonas sp. GG7
CAACAACAACAACAACAACAACAACAACAACAACAACAACAACAACAACAACAACAACTGCATCCATGGAGTCTGAGTAATGAAAACCGTTAAACAAGCCTGCGAACTTGCACCGAACGCTCTGTCGATTGACGTTAGCGACCAAATTGAACAGCTGGAAGAGCTAATTCACTCGGAGGGCAATGGTGAGGCGTTTTACCAAAAGACGTTCATCACGGTCGGTATGCGCGACTTGCTGCGTGGGACGATTGAACGCTTGGCAGGTAAGTCAAACAACGCGGTTTTCCACTTAAAGCAAGCCATGGGCGGGGGTAAGACTCATTTGATTGTGGGCACAGGGTTGGCCGCTAAGCACTCCCCCCTGCGCCAAAAATACTGCGCTGACATTCCGTACATCAACTCATTTGATGATGCCCGGGTGGTGGCATTCAATGGCCGCAACAGCCCCCAGCATTACTTGTGGGGTGAAGTTGCTCACCAACTTGGACAGGGAGAGCAATTCCGAAAGTTCTGGGCAAATGGTCCTGACGCACCGGATGAGTCCGATTGGACTACCGTACTGAAGTCGGACAAGCCAACGTTGATTTTGTTGGATGAGCTACCACCGTACTTCCAAGTGTTAGGCACCCGCTCAGTAGGCATTGGTACGGTTGCGGATATCGCTACGCGTGCTTTCGCCAATATGCTCAGTGCCGCCGGCAAACTCTCGAATGTGTGCGTTGTTGTATCTGATCTGGACGCTTCATACGCTCAAGGTGGTGCAATGATTGAACGTGCGTTGCTTGATGCCCGTAAAGAGTTGGGCCGCCAAGAAAAGGCAATCACTCCGGTGGACCTGGCCGGCACGGAAGTCTATGACATCCTGCGCAAGCGACTGTTCGTAAAGTTGCCTGATATCGCTGAAATCCAAGACTTGGCAGCACGCTACGGTCAAGCGCTCGAAGAAGCTACTAAATCGAAGGTCATTGCCCGTGGCGCAGAAGCTCTGGCCGATGAAATCGTCAATACCTACCCATTTCATCCTAGGCTGAAAGACTTGGTCGCCCTGTTCAAAGAAAACGAACAGTTCATGCAGACCCGCGGCCTTATGGAGCTGATGTCCCGTTTATTGAAGTCGGTGTGGGAACGCGACAGCGACGATGTGTATCTAATCGGTGCCCAGCACTTTGACTTAAGTATCACGGAAGTTCGTAGCAAACTGGCTGACATCTCTGGTATGCAGGACGTCATCGCAAAGGACTTGTGGGATTCCAATTTTTCAGCCCATGCCCAAGGTTTGGATGCTGCGAGCGGCAATAAAAATGCAACCGAGGTAGCAAATCTGTTGTTTACCGCCAGCCTGTCGACCGCCGTAAATGCTGTCAAAGGCCTGTCAAAAGAAGAAATGCTGGAGTGCGTGGTTACCCCTCAACAATCAGTGGTCGAGTATGGTGCTGCACTTGATGCGTTACTTGGAGAGTGCTGGTTCCTGCATCAAAACCAAGATTCACGGCTTTACTTTGACCGTCAAGAAAACTTGACCAAAATGCTTCAGGCTCTGGCTACAGCAGCACCTGAAGCGCAGATTGACGAGCTTATCAAAGTCCGCTTGGAGTCTATGTTCGCCCCGGTTAGAAAGACGGCTTATACCAAGGTTATTGCATTACCGGAATACGTCGAGGTGACTGATGAGGTTAAACGCAATCGTGTTTTGCTCATTATCAATCCAGCCACCAAGATGCCCCCAGATGCGTTGACACAGTTCTTCAACGAACTGACAGAGAAAAACAATCTCTTGGTATTGACTGGTGACAAAACTCAGATGGCCAGCATCGAAAATGCGGCCCGTCGTGTGTTCGCGACCCTCAAGGCTGACAACAAAATCAATAAAAATCATGCCCAGTTCGAAGAATTTTTAGTCAAAAAAGAAACGGCAGACCACGAGTTTTACTCTACCATTCTTGGTGTTTTCGATAAAGTTATCTATCCGGTACAGGTTGGCGACAAGGCCCCTGAACTAAAAGTCAAGCCACTCGATACCAAACGTGACGGTAATAAGCCGTATGACGGCGAACAGCAAATCGAGCAAACCTTGGCAGCTCACCCGCGTAAGCTATTTCTGGATATTGAAGCTGAATTTGATGCGCTGCGCGAATTTGCCGAAACTAACCTGTGGAACGAAACGTCGCCCCATATCGACTGGACCACTGCGGTCGCACGTGAAAAGCAAAAGCCTAAGATGCCATGGCTGCCACCTCGGGGGTTGGAGTCACTCAAGACCTTGGCTATTCAAAAAGGCGTCTGGGAGGATTTAGGTACTGGACACATCAGCCACACACCCGCCAAGAAGAAAACAGCAGTCCAAGTTGTGCCTGAGACGACACCTAATGATGAAGGATTCGTTCTTTTGCGGATTAACGCCCTGAATGCTGGCCCGTCTGCCCGTATTCATTACGCTGAAGATGGCGTCGTAAACGAAGCAAGTCCGATTTTAAAGGACGACGTTTTACAAACTAAGGCCTATCGAGTGCAGTTTTTGGCAGTTGACCCCAATGGGCAATTCGATACAGGAGACAGCCAATCCTGGGAGAACAAACTGGTTATTCGAGCAAGCTGGAATGCCCTCAATCGTGAGGTTGAGTTATTTGTTGCTCCAGCTGCAAAACTTTGGTACACATTAGATGGGTCTGAGCCTCGGAACGGCACTCCGTATATTGACCCGATTACGTTAGATTCTGGCAACATTACTCTTCTGGTTTTTTCCGATGGCGGCGGTTTGGAGCAAAAGGAGCGTTTTACTTATGGCGCAATCTCTGATGGCAAGAAGGCTGTGGTCATCGATCGGAGTAAGCCTGTCACGCTCAATAAAATTGTATCTTTAGGATCTCGCCAGGAAGCATACCAGGCGCTTAGCTTGCTCAAAGAGCGTCAAACAGTTTTGGAAAAAATCCAGGCCGTAATTGGTACTGCGCCTCAGGTAGCGCAATTTGGACTAGGAGACACTCCTGTCAGTGCGGAATATTTAGAGAACGTACTTAGCCAGATTGGTTCCTGCCTGCCCGTGGATTCCGCCATCAGCCTCAAGATTCACCGATTCCAGTTTAAGTCAGGGCAGGACCTCGTCGACTTGGCCGAAAAAGCCGGATTTGAGGTTGGCGAGAACGATTTCTCCCAGTAACAGAATTCTCAACGGCTCATCACCAAAAGTTAAAGGATTGCATGACTCAACCAAAAAGCGATAAAACAGCAGAGCATTACTTAGGATTTGGCGCGCTTGCGACATACGGCGCGCACATCTTTCGGGTAAACATTCCTGTCGCTTTGAAAGGGGACATCGCCATCATCGAAGATTATGGGTTGAAGGGGGGCGATAATGGTTTCCCCACCCATGAGGTTCGAGTGAACCTGCCTCGGCGTTATTGGTCGGCTATATCTGAAGCGGCTCGAAAAGACTTTGCTGCCCGGCTGAAAGCTAAAAAGCTGCCTTCCAGCCGTTGGACTACTGGCGACAATAAGGTGGACCGTATGCTGGGTAAAGAGTTGTGTGTACTGGCCTGGGCGGCAGAACACGCTCAGGCAGTAGATGAATGCAAGGTGATTGCTGCCAAATGGTCTGCGCTAAGGCCCGAAGAGCGCTGGTGGCTATTTGGTCAGACTATTGCTGAAGCAGGCTTGGCCGCTGATACCGATGGTGGATGGCGAAAGGCCCTTTATTTTGCGCTCTCGGGCGGCAACTCTCCTGATGAACGGAAGCCTCGCTCGATTCGCCCGTCGGAAGAAACTTCAGAAAACCTGAATTTGTTTTAAGTATTCTCAACTCAAGCCTTACCGGCTAAATACTACAAAAAATTGAGACCATGACCTCTACCACTGCTGTCACCACTATTCCAAAAATAGACTACACCACCAAGCCGCATCCGTCTGGCGTGATTGCGCTGAGCCTAAAAGACACTCCCTCATTGATTGAGGCACTACTGCCGGTACAGAAGCTCTCCATCGATGTCTACAAAGAACGTATGGCTGGCTCCGGCCAGACCCTGACTGCACTTGGCAGTTACTGGAAAGGTCGCAAGCCTTTGGTGCTCAACCGCGCCTGTGTATTGGCAGCCCTGTTACCGGCAACGGACAACCCTATCAAAGACCTCGAAGTCTTTGAGCTACTGATGGGCATGGACGAGGTTTCGATGTCCAAGCGTATCGGACTGGCAAAGCCAGCTGAAATTGCTGAACATCTGGTCATCGGCGACATAGGCGCGTATTTCAAGGTTGACCCGCCTGAGCAGACCAATGCCCTTCCCATCCAAGCTCCTTTTGACATCAAAGATTATACCTACCTGAAAAATGGGATTGAGCACGTCGTAAAGCTCTCTTGGCGTGACGACGTCTCGGAGGACGAAAAACACGAGTTGGCTGCGGGGCTATTTGATACCCAGTCATACAAGGAGCTGGCCAGCGACAAAGGGACCAAGCGCGCCGAAGAGATTGCCGACAAGGTGAGCACCCATATTTGGCCCACAGTAAATGCTCATTTAAGTACAAAGACCACGACTTTCGCGGGGTTGGTTGAGCAATTGGGGGTAATGCGGTACGGCCATCGGCCGACCGTGGCGGATACGTTTTCAGGGTCCGGACAGATTCCGTTTGCGGCTGCACAGCTCGGCTGTGATGTGTACGCTTCGGACTTGAACCCAGTGGCGTGCATGTTGACATGGGGGGCATTCAACATCGTAGGGGCAACAGTCCCGAAACGTAGAGAGATTGAAAAAGAACAAAAAGCATTGGCACTTAAAGTTCGTGGGGAAATTGATGCTCTGGGCATCGAGACGGACGGTGCTGGTTGGCGAGGCAAGGTCTACCTGTATTGTCTGGAAGTCACTTGCCCCTCGTCAGGATGGAAGGTGCCCGTGTTGCCAAGCTTTATTGTCTCAAAGCAGAGAACGGGAGCCAATAATAATTTGGCTATAAAACTGGTACCTGACTATGCAACAAGTACTTATGCCATTGAGTTGGTGCCCAAGCTGAGTTTATCCGCAATAGATGAATTTATTAACGGGACCTATAGGGACGGTAACGTAGTCCATACAGTAAATGGGGTGGAGCATATCAACGCGCTTACAGCAATTCGCGGGGACTACACCACGGTGGAAGATGGCAAAAAAATAAAGAAAAATATGTTACGGATGTGGGACACAGAAGACGTAGTGTTTCTGGAATCTGATATTTTTCAAGAAAGGCTATACGCTATTCAGTGGATTAAGGATGATGGCTCTCCTCGGCCCACGGCTGAATTTCGTTCTGTCACGCAGGCTGACCTAGCTCGCGAAGACAAGGTAACAAAACATGTACAAAAGAATATTGCCAATTGGCAAATAAAAGGATGGGTGCCCGATACGCGGATTGAACCGGGCGATAAGACTGACGAACCGATTCGGACGCGTGGGTGGACCCATTGGCATCATTTGTTTAATCCTAGGCAGCTCTTAATCGCAACTCTATTTCGACGTAACATTGCTGCTGACAATGCCTTGAATCTCAACCAGATTCTTAATTGGAGCGCTAGGCTGTCTCGATGGAATCCTGGAAGTGGGGGGGGCGGAAGTGTTCAGGATGTGTTCTATAATCAAGCTCTAAACACGTTATTTAACTACGGGTGCAGGGGGATGGTGTCAATTGCCAACGTGTTCTTGAAGACCGCATCAGAAGTGGCTGTTTCTACACATGAACTAGTGCTGGAAAACATTCCCGTCTCGAAGCTTAATATTAACTGTGAAGTATTTATCACGGACCCTCCATACGGCGACGCAGTAAAATATGAAGAAATTCTGGAATTCTTCATTGCTTGGCTTCGTAAAACTCCGCCAGCTGAGTTCGCTGACTGGACTTGGGATTCGCGACGTGAACTAGCGGTCAAAGGTGAGGATCATAATTTTCGGCTAAGCATGGTTGCAGCCTATAAACGCATGGCCGAATGCATGCCAGACAATGGACTGCAAATTTTAATGTTTACCCATCAAGATGGCAACATTTGGGCGGACATGGCAAACATTGTCTGGGCCAGTGGCCTCCGTGTTACTGCAGCATGGTATTTGGTCACAGAGACCGACTCCGCGTTGCGAGAGGGTTCATACGTCAAAGGGACCATTCTTTTGGTACTGCGCAAACGCTTAGGAGCGAAACGTACGAACCAGACGGACCTATCTTATGAGTTGGAAGACGAGGTCGCCGAACAAATCAAGCGACTCACCGGCCTGAATGATACAGTTGCAGCTGATTCAAACCGTGCCAAAGATGGGAACCTATTTGAGGATGCAGACCTGCAAATGGCAGGCTACGCCGCTGCCCTTAAGGTACTGACCAAGTACAGCGTAATTGATGGAAAAGACATGACCCAGGAGGCTTTGCGCCCGCGAGTGGGGGGGCAAGAAACGTTGGTGGACGGGTTGATTGAGTTTGCCGTCAACACTGCAAACAAAGCTTTGGTGCCACATGGCTTACCCGAAGCCGTCTGGCATGACCTCAATCCGAGCGAGCGCTTTTATTTAAAAATGCTGGATATGGAGTCGCAGGGCATACATGGGCTGGACAATTATCAAAACTTTGCCAAAGCCTTCTCGGTTAAGGATTGGAAACCATTCATGGAAAGTGAAAAAGCGAGCGCCGCATCTTTACGCTCTGCCAAGCAATTCGCACGGTCAGAAATGAATGTGTCATCCGGGCTGTTTGAGACACCCACCCGTGCGGTGCTCTACGCCCTCATGGACCTGCAGGCCCAGAAAGATATCGATCTGGTGCTGAAAGGGTTGGAACAAAACCTCAAAGTAAACGCTTTTTACTCCTCACGCGTCACCTTAGTGAGTCTTTCCAAGTTCATTGCCAAAAAAGTGGAATTTATGCGCCCCGAAGAAGCGGCCGCCGCCCGGATTCTGGCAGGTGGTCTTGAAAATCAACGTATGTAAGTCGATATGAGTACCATTCAGCGCTTCAGTTCTCGTAGCCAACGCCTTGATAAGGAGTTCTTGGCCAAACGCCTAGAGGGCGCTGTTTCATACAGGCGCATTGCCGGCTACTTTCGCAGTTCCATCTTTGAGCTAGTTGGCGAAGAAATAGCGAATATTCCGGACGTGCGCATTGTCTGTAACAGCGAGCTAGACGTGTCGGACATCAAAGTTTCCCAAGCTGCGCGGGAATCTGCTTTGAAGGAGGTTTGGAACGAAACATCCCCTGCCATTGAAGCACTGCTTTACCGAGACCAGTACCGAAAGCTTTATGCCTTACTTCGCGCGGGTAACGTAAAAATTCGGGTGGTTCCAAAAAACTGCGTATTTTTGCATGGAAAAGCAGGCGTAATCGAGCAGGCAGATGGTTCCATGACTTCGTTTATGGGTTCCATCAACGAGTCCAAAAGTGCTTTTTTGACCAACTACGAAATTCTTTGGGAAGATTCTTCACCTGCAGCAGTTGCTTGGGTCGACGCCGAGTTTGATGCGCTTTGGAACGATAGTTACGACCTTCCAGATGCCATCATTGATGAAGTCGGACGTATCGCAAAGCGATATGAAGTTCGTTTCGAAGAACTTAAGTCTAACGAAATTCCTGGCGCAGCCTTAGTTGAAAGTCCTCTGTATCGGGCGGGTGAGATGCTGCAGCCTTGGCAACGATCTTTTGTGAGCATTTTTATGCAACACAGGGAAACTTACGGCAAGGCTCGACTGCTTTTGGCCGACGAGGTTGGCGTGGGTAAGACGCTCTCCATGGCCGTATCGGCGATGGTTTCTGCACTGATGGGTGACGGCAAGGTGCTTATTCTCTGTCCCTCAACTCTCACCTTTCAGTGGCAGACCGAACTTAAAGACAGGTTGGGCATCCCCAGCGCGGTATGGCTATCCAGTAAAAAATGCTGGCAGGATGAGAATGGCCATATCATCAAGAACACGTTGGGCGCAGCGGGCATAAAACGCTGTCCAAGTGCCATGGCCATCGTTTCGCAGGGCCTAATTTTCCATAAGGCCGACGAGTGCGCTGAACTGCTTAGCATTCAGTTTGGAACTGTGATTCTCGACGAAGGACACAAGGCCAGAGTGAGCCGAGGCATCGGAAAAAAAGACTACAAGCCGAACAACTTGTTGAGCTTCATGCTGCAGTTGGCCAAAAAAACTAAAAACATGGTCATTGGAACGGCAACGCCCATCCAGACTGAAGTAGTAGAGTTGTGGGACTTACTCAACCTGTTGAATGAGGGTGCTGGCTTCGTTATGGGTAGGGAGTTCTCCAGTAAGTGGCGTAACTGTGATGAGGCCTTGCCTGTAGTCAAAGGGGTAACTACGTTTGACGATCCGGCAGTAGTCTGGGATTACTTGCGTACGCCGCTCCCCCCCAGAACCGAGACAGATGACCGGATAGTGAGCCTGCGGCACAACTTGGACGTGGACGATAACCAACATCATAGCGATCTCCCGTTCTCCGAATTAGAGAGCAAGAACTTCTTTTTACCCATGACCTTAGCTGAAATTACCCAAGATAAGAGCTTCTTTAAAAACAATAATCCCATCCTGCGACACACGGTTCTGCGCCGGCGCGATGTCCTTGAGCATATGGGCTTGCTGGAAAAGGTCGCCGTCGACGTCCATCCAGACCCTAAAGCGCCGGCTGGCACGTATCCAGGCTTGCACTTGGATGGCCTTGGTTTAGTGACCAATCTCCCGTTTGATATCGCGTATCAAGCGGCTTTGGATTTCACAAAGTTGCTGTTGAAACGAACTCCTGCAGCCGGATTCATGAAAAACATGCTGCTGCAACGCATTTGCTCCAGCTTTGCCTCTGGCCGTGCGACAGCCCAGACGATGCTGGATAACCGATCCATTGAGGACGAAGAGGCGCTTGAGGGATTAGACAATCCACTTGACGGCCTCAGTCAAGGAGAGGCTGACTGCCTCCGCACAATTGTGGCCGAGCTCAGCAGACCGGAAGCTCGTGACCCGAAACTGGCGGCCGTGAACTACTTCTTGAGCGAACACCGCACGGGACTTGGGCCAGACCGGAGAACCTTCCTGGAGCATGGTTGCATCGTTTTTAGCCAATATTACGACACCGCCAAATGGGTGGCCGCCGAACTGGCCAAGGTGCACCCGGATATCGTGGTGGCGGTCTATGCAGGTACGGGGAAAAGCGGATTGTTCCGCGGTGAGAACTTCTCCACCGTAGAGCGCGAATACATCAAAGCGGCAATTAAACGGCACGAAATCAAGTTGGTGGTTGCGACCGACGCGGCATGCGAAGGGTTGAATCTTCAGGCCTTGGGGTCGCTTATCAATATCGACCTACCTTGGAACCCAAGCCGACTGGAGCAACGCCTTGGCCGCATCAAGCGCTTTGGCCAAGCTAGGAGAATCGTCGACATGCTCAATTTAGTCTATGCCCAGACCCGGGACGAACGAGTCTATGAGGTGCTTTCCAAGCGACTAAAGGATAAATTCGACCTGTTTGGCTCGTTACCTGACACCATTGACGACGATTGGATTGAAAACGTTGAAGAGCTTGGCGCGGAGCTGGACAAATACATTGAGAAGCGCAAAGCGGCGAAAAATGCTTTTGAAATTCGCTACCAAGGAGGGGACACTATCCACCCGAGCAAGGACCGATGGGAATTGTGCGAACGCGTTTTAGCCCGGCAGGAGCTCGTAGCAAAGCTATCTGAGGGTTGGTAAACCGCTCTCCCGCGCCTGTCGTTATAGCCGCCGAGAGCAGAAAACAGATTGCCATCCTCCGTATCCAGGTCCTAACGGAGGATCGTTCAACCGTAGCGCAGATTCGTCTGCACATGTGAAAAGTTGAAGTCCGCCGATGGATTTCAGCCAAAAGTCCATCACTTATGTATAGTTGCAAACGATTTTTTTCCCAGGCTTCGTTCGCAGCATTTATAGGCATCCCGGTAACGAGTAAGTTCCGGAATTTCGTCATGACGAAATGAGGACCATTAAAGGTGGGCCACCTTGACCACGCTAGTCTATCCTGCCTTAGCTACAACCAACTTCATTTTTTTCGTCATGACGAAAAACGCGCTGGCTTCTCCGGAAAATGAAAATCAGAAGAGATAATAAAATCAGTTCGAAATATGCTGAAAACCTAACTTAAGAAGCTGTTGCTTCTCGTCTTTCTTGAGCGACTTCACTGCCCAGATTAAGATGTGCCGAGGTCGCGATGACGCGACATAGGCAAGGCGGGCTGCCTCGCTGGTTGCATCCTCAAGCCACTCTTTCCAATGTGACTGTTTCCCTTTTTTTGTACTTGATACAAGCATCGTCAGATCATGCGTTTCACCTTTAACTTCATGGATGGTAGCTAACCTAGTTGTGCGCTTGTTGACGGGCATTGCCCGAAGCGAAATTACCAACTTACTCTCCCCGAGATTCTTTGGTGAAGGATGACGTTTCTGCTGCAGGTCAGAAAGAACTTGGGATATTGTAGGGTCAATCGGATCAATAACCGACAAGCGCGGCAGCGCTGCCTTCAATGCAACGCACCACATTTTCCACGTCAACGTTTGATTGGCGAGTCCATTTTCGACAAACGCAGACAACACACTGTAAAGAAATTGATGCCACGCGAGCGTGGAGGAGACCAGTACAGGACGGAAGTACACGTCCGCGCCTCCCGTGTGGCTGCGAATGCAAGTCTCCGCAAGATAAGCGGAAAAAAGTCCCAGCGACCGCTGTAAAGTACCGTTTTCCCCTTGAGAAAACACTAATATCGCAAGGGCTAACGTCTCAACAGGCGATTTCTCAGAGGTGGCATACCTGAACTTATCCAGAGTGCTGTGACCGCGCGCTACAATCACCGCTTTAGCGTGACCTAATGCCAGCGCGTCAAACCTTGTCAACACTTCTGTCGGGCATTGGTTATACTCCAGAAGATAGCAAGTTTGCGGGGAAAAATTGGGGCGCCCGGTTATTGGCTGCGCGTGCACAAACTTCCCATGCATGTCGACAATCGCCTGACCGCTACGGAAATTTTCATCCAATAACATCTCGTCATGCTCAATGGATGCAATGAACCGAAAAATGGCCACTGGATTGCAGTTGCGAAATCCGTATATCGATTGATTCAAATCACCCACCAGGTGAAGCTTAATTCCGCGCTTGACCAGCATCGTGAGAATAGTGATTTGCTCCGCAGAAAGGTCTTGGCATTCATCGACAACGACGCAGGGATACCGTGCCACTAGCAGACCAATGCGCTGCTCAAATCGCTTATCGCCCAATATGCTCAAGGCCAACCTCTCTACATCTTTATAGGTGGCGAAGCCCTTGGCGTAAAAGCGCTGCTTTGTATCAAGGAGATCTTGAATTTGGTGAGGCTGCAAAATAATTGCATTCAGCAATTTTTTTACGGACTCGGCTTCATCAAAGAACACGAAACGCTCAGTGGCGAGATCCCAATCAAAGGAATTCGCAGCGACATTCCCTCGATTGGCATAGCCATATTTAGTTTTGATAAAGATCCGCGCATCATGGCTAATAATCCTTAAGGTAAAGTCACCCTCGTCGCCCGGGTATCCAGTGATCTTGTGCGAAAGCGGAGTGACTATGTTTTTAAGTACAAAGCTATCAATCGTGCCAATAAAATGGGGAAACTCCCTTTGGTTCCCACGCCTAGCGATTGAGATGCGCTCCCGCAGTTCATCCGTCGCACTATTGGAAAAGGAGAGGATCGCCATACCGGCTGGGAACTGCATCCAGGCGTCAATTTCCTTAGCCACCTTGGCGGCGGTCACTTCGGTCTTTCCGCTACCCGGGCATGCTTTCAGGTGTACATTTCTCTCAAGACTAGAGTCAATGTACTTAAGCTGCTTAGGAGTGAAATCAATCATCGCGCACTTACTCCAAACCGCAGCTCCACTTCACTGCTCCAGTGATATAGGCCGGAACAGCCAGCGAAATTCTGTCATTTTCTAACACATCAGCTAGCAATTGGGCGAACAATCCTTTTCCCATATCATCGTTCTCAATGAAGTTCAGTAGCTCGAACGCAGCATTTGCCCTTTCGCTATCATCTTTTTCAGTCCAGTCCACCGCTAAATCAGACAACGCGAGCAAGCGAGCTTTGTTTCGGCCATTAGTGGGCCAACTGTCATGCATAACCTTTGCCATGACACGGATATTATTTTCTTCTAGCGCACAGTCATACTCGAAGGTTTTGTAAGCCCCTACAAAAAGCCTCGCATGCTCTGACGTTCCGATCTGTAGGACAAGGTCGAGCGCATGATTTGTGCCAGGATGTTGGCTATCCTTATGCGGCTTAATGTCCTCTACTATCTCCTTATCCCCCAAAATAATTTTCCGTGTCTTCGCCGGATCCAAATCTGTCAAACCTGCGCACCGTATTGGTATGTTAGCCCCTTCCACCTTCGCATCCAGATTGCAGAACAACTGCATGAAATGCTTGAAGTAAATACCATTCAGACTTATAACCGATATTCCCATATCGTCTAATGTCCGTTTTCCTTCGGGTTGATCAGCCAAAATGGTTTTCGCCATGACTGGTAGCAATATCGCTTCCGCTATACCTTCAACTAGGAGAAGACCCCGAGCAAACAACAGATTGGACTTAGTAACATCGAGCCATCTGTTGATAAAGCGCCGACTTGGCTCTTCCAAACCACATGCCGACAAAGGCGTAGCGATGGGATATGGAACACAGGTCACGTGCAAAATCGATTGGACGGGCACGGCTGAAGCCAAGACGGTCGAGTGCGTCGTCACGATTACTTGGACACTCTGCTTCTCCGCGGCTTCTGATAGGAAGCGAAGCAGCCGTGTTTGCAATTGTGGGTGTAGGTGGGCCTCAGGTTCCTCTATTAACAATAGTCTGAAGTATCCCGCATCGCGATCCTTCTTTCCTGCTCCAAAGGTTAGCTCCGCCAAGATAGACGCGATATATATCAGGTTGTTATAGCCCAAGCTGTTTTCATTTAAACTGCGGAAAAGTGCAGCATCTACATTCTCAATACTCGGGAAATACAACAAGCGCAATCCTTCGACGATCCGCGAAAAGTCGCTCTCCGAAAATTGGATCCTTGTCGCCTGCGAAAAATGGACTCCGATTGCATCCTTAAGGCTCTTAGAAATAAGCTGGTTGGCCTGCTTAATCGCATATTTATCGCTATCAGCCAATTCCGTATTGAACGCCTCAACACGCTCCACGAGCGGGTGTTGAGTACCAGCATCCTCGTGCGCCTTAAGCTCTTTCTTGCTAATTGTTTTCAGTAGCTTCGCGAGCCTTGAACGCGTGCCGTTTGATAGCTTCTCTTCGGCATCACGTAAAGGAGGAAGGTAGATGCAATTAATGAAATCAAGTATATCGGTATCAATGGCCTTCTTTTCTAACCCGCCCCATAGTGTCCTTTTGTATCTTCCTCGAGTCTCGCGGTTCTCGACGTGCAAGTTGAGCTTCGGTTCACCCATAGCGTCTTTCCAAGTCAGAAAAGCCAGCTCTTCCTCCCCGTCCAAGTCAGCAAATGAGGCAGTGATAGCAAAATCACGTGCGCGCGTAGAGCCCTTTGGAAAATCCTGATAAAAGTCTTGATCAGTAACTGAATATCGCCCAGCTTCGGAGTCAACGAATAGTTGCCGGAGCGCGCTAATAATTGCAGTCTTGCCTGCTCCGTTTTCACCGACTATTACATTCAGACCAGAATTAAATTTGACCTTAAATGGCTGGTTAAACGTGCGAAAACTTTTAATCGTCAGTTCGTTAATGTGCATTTTTCAAATTAATATTTTGATGAAAAAACATAACGCAAGACCCTAAAATACCAAAAGGTTGATACGCCTAGCGAAAGATCTAACATTAACATAAAGCTATTAAAGTTTACTGAAAGATAATTTGATTATCTGCAGTTATTTTTTCAAATAGATTAATTTGAATCCGCCACACTGCCCCTATGTTTGCTCGTACTCAGCTATTGATTTTGATATGAACTTGTATGAGGAAATTATTGGTTTGTACTTACCAAAACCCTTCACTAATTGACGGTAGATAAATAATGATCTTGGTTTATTGATGGTCGATGTAGGACCTGACAGCGCCAAAGGTGCTGCACCTTGACCACGCACGTCTATCCTGCATTAGCTACTACCTTCTCGGAATTTTTCGTCATGACGAAAAAATGCGTATTTTCCACTACGGAAAAAGAAAGTTGGCGACAAGAATTTGCGATTAATTTTTGTTAGGCGCCGCGGAAAAACATCTCTTAAATGCCTTATGTTAGTTTTCGCTTGGCGCATCGCTGCAACCAAAATAGCCAAAAAAGTCGGGCAAATATCTGCTGGCTGAAAATCGCCTGCGCGTAAGTGGCATTAAGGATAAGGAAGGTTGGGGAGATGAGATTAAATAATAACGATGAGTTGGAAGCCGTCCGGTGCAACCAGCATGATTAGCACGTCATACAACCATAAAACAGCAGTCATTCCGAGGCCGATCCAAAGGAAGGCAAATAGCGGCGTGGTTTCTTGTCGCATGAATGTAAAAATAAATAGAGAGCAAAAAAGTGAAATTCCGGCGATGCCACCACAGCCGACACGAATGACTGGCCGAACGAATAGCAATGCTGTGAACAAAATAAACTTGAGCGTGTGCAGAAGCGATTGAAATATGTTCATCTTTATATCTCCATTAATTCGACGATATGCTGTTGCGATTACGCGCCTTGTAAGCGCTGTAAGCCCGGCCACCCGTAGCGCTCCACCCTACTCGCGCGGCCTTTTTTGTACCGGCTGCGGCAGCTTGTTTACCGCCGCGATAACCAGCGCTTGCCAAATCACGCGCTGGACGTGAGAAGACCGATAACCCTAGACGCCCCATTCCATATGACGACATAGACACGCCTCCGGCAAGGCCTGCTGCGATACTGGTGATTTGCGCTAGTACGAGGCAGCTAATTATTCCAGACGCAACCATGGGAATAAGCTGATCGATAGAACCTGTTTGCTGCTGGGCTGCAATCCCTGAAAACCGTTCAAAAATCTTTAGTACAAATGCGTTGGCCGCGATGATCAATATGTTCACCATCCCATAATTTGTTATCTGCTGAATCCATGAATTGAAGAAGTTTGCAGTCGACTGGAAAAGCAGTGAAAGGATAAACAGCGGACCGACGGAGATCAATAACGCAAGCGCTACCTTGCTCAAGATTAGCAAGAAGCAAGTGTAGGCGGTAACAGCAAGGGTTATGCCCCACGTGCAAAACGCCGCAATATAGAGCCCAAAGTCACCGCTTAGTATTCCTCCCTTGTCATACATTTGTTTGCCTGCAATAAAACCCTTCATAAGCAAACTATCAAGGAGCGAAGAAACGGTTCCGCTTGAGTTGCCACCAATGGCGTTTGCCAAGTCCTGTGGCGCGTCCCAGGCATTCTGAATGACGTAAGTTGAGTATGTTGCGACGTTTAAAGCTATTCCGAATATGAATGCGATTTTAAGCATCCTAACGGCCATGTCTGTAATGGGCTCTTGAATCAAGCCACGCATGCTTGTAAGTCCCCATATGATGACGTACACGCCCAGAAGGGAGTACGCGGCCGGGGCAATGGCAGATGCTACGACCTCCACTTTTTGACCAACAAATTCAATGCATGCCGCATCTACAAATTGGATAACATCCTGATACACAATTGCCATTTTCATTTCCTTTCCGTACTAGTGTTTGTCCGGAGTAGCGCGGTATTCCGTCAAGAAAGCGCTATCGTTGATAATGCCCATCCGCTGGTATCCAAGGTCAAGAACGGAGAAATATTAGGCACATCCAGAAGTGCATCCAGAACGTGATCGATTGAGCGGAAATAATGCGGACTGCCATCGCGTCGTACGACTGAGTAGGACTCTGATCCCAAAGTGATCTTTAGCGAAAACCCATGTCGCATGTCTGGATAAATCAATGACTCTGCAATCACGTCATCGCGATCGCATAGCCTCGATATCTGGTCAAACGTTATAATGTCTAAAGCCATATCGGACCTCTTCTCAGGTTCTATTGTGGTCAGGCTGCAGTCTGGTGTCCGCCATATTGCAGCCGCTGTAGATATCAAAAGAGTGCGCGGCTTCACTCTCTTTATAAGTAAACATCTCTCTCTTTAGTAGCTCATGGGTGACCCCTATTACCGCCTAAAAGGGTTCATGGGTGAGCCCTTTTCGACTTATACACAGCTCATGGGTGATCGGTGTCACCGGTGGGCTGTGTATAAGTCCCTGGCGCGATTGCACCCACATTTTTAAGCAGAACAACTAATTGCTCTCTTAAACCTGGTTGGATTTGGTCTAATGTCGCCTGGAGGTTGAAAACTACGCCGCCACTAGCGACATGATTAACGTTGACCTGTAATCTCTCGATATGAACAATGCTCGCGTTCTTCATATCGCGGCTCCGCAAAGCGCTTTTCAAATCGGCGACGGACTCCCTCACCGTTGAGGGCTTGTAGTCCCAAGTCGCCTTAGCAGTATTGTTTCCAGATTCATCCTGGATTTCCACAATTTCATGTATCCGATAATGATTGGAGCATCCAATTAGCGAGCTCGAGATATAACCGAACGACACAAGATCTTTGATGAGCCGTTTAACCTGCGAGACTGACATGCCCGATTGCTTAGCGATTTTTTCATGGCTGGGAAATGCATCACCGGTGTGATAATTGCTGTGCGCTTTGATGACGAGATAGACCTTCAGCGATGAACCTGTCATTTCCGCAAGTCCCCCTCCATCAATCATCGAGCGGAAAAAATGAAACCACTGCGTTTCCGCTTGAAAAAGTTCACCTTGAGGTTTGGCGGGAGTCATTTCACCACCTGGCTTGACTCGCCGATTTGGGACAATGCCTCGATCACTTGTAACGTGCGGAAATATACACGGCGACCAAATTTGACGCGAGTTGGTCGCAAAATACGCGACATCTCATTATCCGAGCACAAACTAATGCGCAAACCTTCTGCGCTTCGATGGAGTATTTCGGCCAACTGACCAATTGTCATGTATGGGCCAAACTTGCCGAGCAAAAGTTCTTCTGTAGTCATAGCCTTGGTTACCGTAATGTTTCGTTTTATTACGAATGTACAAGGCATAATCTATAGACCTTCACCACCACCTGTCAAATGCAAGTCATTGATTTAAAAGACAAAATTTAAATTCTTGTATCGACAATATTGCTAGTTTTGTAGCGACAATTTTTAATGTTTTGTTGGACAGTTTTTCGGAAAATTCAATTAAATCAAGCACAAAGAGAAAACACGGACATTTGTTTTCATCTTCGATTTATGGCGGAATTATTGTTTTGTATCAATTTGTAACGGACTGTTTATCCTTATTCATCTTGCAATCTATCGAGTTTTTTCACCAAATCTTCCGCGCGCAAATGCGTGTATCTCCGCAACATTTGCATGGACTTGTGGCCACTTATCGACGCTACTTCCTGATCGCTTAATCCAGCTTCAACCAATCTGCTGACGGCCTCATGCCGTAAGTCGTGAAAATGGAGGTCTACAAATCCAAGCGATTTTTTGATATCTCCCCAGATTTTCTTAAATTGGTACGGGCTTCGCTTGCCGTCCTTTCCCGGCTCACCAAAAAATACTAAGTCGATACCGCTAGGACGAAGGGGATTTTCCAACGCTGTTTTGAAGACCTCAGTTGCGACGCGAGTGAGTGGCACAGTGCGGGACGAATCATTTTTTGTATCGCTCAGACGCACTACACGCCGTTTAAGATCGACGTGGGAACGGCGTATGCCGAGAATTTCTGACTGTCGCATACCAGTTTCTATCGCGATCATTACGATCCATCCCAGCATGGGGTTGCTGTGCTGTTTGACGGTGTTGAGTAACTGCTCCTGCTCCGTGACTGTTAAGCGGCGGTCACGCCCTTCTCCCGGGCTTGGCTTGCGAATATTTACCACCGGGTTGTATGTGATACCGAGCCCCCATTCTTGGGTGGCAATCGTAAATAGATGACTTAACAGGGCGAGCTCAATGCGTACCGTATTGTTTGCCTTCCCGTCAGCGAGTCGCTGATCTCTGTAAGACGCGACCAGCTCACTGCTTACGGCTGCGAGAGAATATTTACCAAAGAATTTATCCAGATGTTTTGCGGAGCCGGCCTCACTACTTTGGGTCTTCAGCTTTTTCGTCGTGGAGACTTCAGCGATATAACGTTTGAGCGCCGCGCCAAAGGTCATTCGTTCAGAGGGTGATCGAGAAATAAAAACGCCACGTACCATTTCATCTTCGGTCCGACGCGACCAGTCATCGGCGTCGCGCTTTGTGCGAAAAGTCTTGGAAGTTGTTGGCCAGCCGATCTTGCGAATGAGTGCCTTCCAGGTACCGGAAGGGGTCTTAACGATGGTTGCCATTTGGCCTTTGCGGATGCTGAGTGTACTGATACTGTACTTTTAGCGTTCCACAAAAGCAAATGCCTCCTGTGGAGTCCACGGGAGGCATTGTAAATATTGGTGCTGACTGCAGGACTTGAACCCGCCACCCCCTGATTACAAGTCAGGTGCTCTACCAGATGAGCTAAGTCAGCAAAACTGCAAGAACCGAATTATACATTACTTAATTCTGGTTAGGGTAGGTCTTACGCCTTTTTTTGGTGGTTCCGGATCTTTTTCTGGATCGGTTTCGCCTGCATTATTTCCAGAATATGTACCTGTAGATGGTACTGAGGTAAGTGTCGGTACGATCACCATCGGAGGACTCTTAGGAGATGGATTTTTTTCTTCAGCCTCCGGTCCTTTGGCTTCCGTTTTCTTCGTCATCTCGAACGCCATACCCTGGCCATTTTCACGTGCGTAAATCGCGATAACATTGTCTACGGGTACAAAAATTTCCCGAGAGACTCCGCCAAACCGCGCACTAAAAGTCACAGAATCGTTATCCATTTTCAGGCCGCTCGTCGCTTCAAAACTAATGTTGAGGACGATCTCGCCATTCTTAACAAACTGTTGCGGCACTTGGGTACTTGCATCAACCTGAGCAGCAATATGAGGCGTGAAGCCGTTATCGGTACACCATTCGTAAATGGCACGTAACAAGTAGGGTTTAGTAGAGGTTTCAGACATCATCAATACGAAGAAAATACAAATATGAATTGAGGTTTGGTATGGGCATGAAGCCACATAACGACTTGCAAGACCAGGATACTGGAATTGTGTTGAAACAGTTGACAAAACCATCCAGAACTACATCGTGCAACTGCCAGAGCACTAGCTTAGCAACTGCACGATTTGACTGTTGATTACTTCTTACGATCAACGACGCATGACCTTTTCGGATGGTGTCAATGCTTCAATATAGGCTGGGCGCGAGAAAATACGCTCAGCATATTTCATCAGAGGCGCGGCCGTCTTCGACAATTCGATACCATAGTGATCCAAGCGCCATAATAACGGTGCAATCGCCACGTCAAGCATCGAAAATTCGTCACCCAACATGTATTTATTCTTCAAGAACAAAGGTGCAAGCGTCGTCAGGCGATCACGAATTTCTCCACGTGCAACTTGATGACTCTTATCTGCGCCCTTGGTTTTTTCATTTTCCAGGACGTGAACGTGAACAAACAATTCTTTCTCAAAATTGAATAGCATCAAACGGGCGCGGGCACGCATCAACGGATCTGCCGGCATCAGTTGCGGATGCGGGAAGCGCTCATCAATATACTCATTGATGATGTTGGATTCATACAAAATCAAATCACGCTCAACCAGAATCGGCACCTGGCCGTAAGGATTCATGGTTGAAATATCTTCGGGCTTGTTGAACAGATCAACATCGCGAATTTCAAAGTCCATGCCTTTCTCGAATAAGACGAGACGGCAGCGTTGCGAAAATGGGCAGGTTGTACCTGAATAGAGAACCATCATTTTTATAGTTCCTTAAAAACAAAGGAGTGAGACGCTATACGCCCCTCCCCTAAAACGCATACCCGCAAAAACGCGGGCATGATGAATATTATTTCACCTCTTTCCAGTACGACGCATTCAAGCGCCATGCCAGAACGAAGAATAGCCCGAGGAATAACAGAACCCACACACCCAAACGCTTACGGGTATTTTGTGATGGTTCTCCCATCCACTCAAGGTAGGACACCAGATTTGCGACGGCGGTATCGTACTCCAAAGGCGTCATTTTTCCTGGTGTGAGTTGCTCAAACTTAGAAAATTTATGTTCGATCCGATCTTCTTCCTCCGGATCTTTCACGTCGACGAACTTGGCAGTACGAACACCTTCGAGTTCCCATAACACATGGGGCATCGCAACGTTCGGGAATACCATATTGTTCCAGCCAGTTGGACGGGTATCGTCCTTGTAGAAAGTACGCAAATAGGTATAGAGCCAATCGGGACCGGAACCAGCCTCAGATGCTTTGGCACGTGCAATGACGCTCAGATCTGGCGGTGCGACGCCAAACCATTCTTTACCATCCTTATGCGTCATCGCAACATGCATCAAATCGCCCACCTTATCGCTGGTAAATAGCAAGTTGGTTTTGATTTGATCTTCAGTAAGACCAATATCGCGAAGGCGGTTATAACGCATCGAGGATGCCGAGTGGCAATTCAAACAGTAATTCACAAACAGCTTGGCACCACTTTGCAAGGCCGACATATCCTTGGTGCGATCCGGTGCTTTATCGAGCGGATAACCACCTTCAGCGGAAAAAGCCAACGCCGGTAGTAGCACAAGAGTCGCAATCAAACTTTTTAGCAATTTCATTTTATGTCCTCTGTGCGGCTTAGTGCGGATGATAAGTAACGCGATCGGGCACTTGTTTAAAGGTCCCCATTGCGCTCCACCATGGCATCAACAAGAAGAAGCCAAAGTAAATGAAAGTACACACTTTCGATACGACAGCACCAATAGCTGACGGCGGTTGTACGCCCAGATATCCGAGAATTACGAAAGTAATCCCAAACAGGATATAGACATATTTATGCCAACTTGGACGATAACGTATCGACTTGACTTTAGAGTGATCCAACCAAGGCAAACCAGCCAGGATAACCACTGAAACGCCCATCATCACCACGCCAAAGAACTTCGCATCGAAAATAAACATCGCACCGATAATTACCAGACCAACGACTGTGGCAATGACTTTGACAAGAGAAGCCAGATTAGATTTCAACCACAGCAACGCTACAAAAGCAGCAACACCAGCTTGCAGATAGATAACGAAGTCCGAAGTCACCGCACGCAGAATCGAATAGTACGGAGTGAAGTACCAGACCGGGGCGATGTGCGGAGGTGTTTTGAGTGAGTCAGCTGGAACAAAGTTGTTGTATTCGAGGAAATAACCACCCATTTCAGGACCGAAAAACACAACAGTACTGAACACGATCAGGAACACGGCAACCGCCATGATATCGTGCACCGAATAGTATGGATGGAAAGGAATGCCATCCAACGGAATGCCATTTGCATCCACGGTATCTTTGATTTCCACACCATCAGGATTGTTCGAGCCAACTTCATGCAACGCAATGATGTGCGCGACAACAAGGCCGATCAATACCAACGGAATAGCAATAACGTGGAACGAGAAGAAGCGGTTCAAGGTTGCATCAGAGACAACGTAATCGCCACGAATCCATAGCGACAAATCAGGACCGATGAAAGGAATCGCGCCAAACAGGTTGACGATAACTTGCGCGCCCCAATAAGACATTTGGCCCCATGGCAACAAATAGCCCATGAACGCTTCACCCATCAGACACAAGAAAATACCGACACCAAACAGCCAGACCAACTCACGCGGCTTACGGTAAGAGCCGTATAACAGGCCGCGCACCATATGCAAATAAACGACGATGAAGAATGCCGATGCACCGGTCGAGTGCATGTATCGCACCAGCCAGCCCCAAGGCACATCGCGCATGATGTATTCAACCGAAGCAAATGCCAGCGTTGCGTCTGGTTTGTAATGCATCACCAGAAAAATGCCGGTCACAATCTGAATCACCAGCACTAACAGTGCCAGAGAGCCAAACGCGTACCAAAAGTTAAAATTCTTTGGTGCGTAATATTCAGAAAGATGTGCCTTCCAGGTGGAAGTCAGCGGGAAACGCGCATCAACCCAATTGAGGGCCTTGTCTGCAATCGGCGCGTTGGCCGGCAGCTTCTTTTCGTGGAATGCCATGATTAAGCCTCACCTTTCTCGTCTTTACCAATCAGTATCTTGGTATCCGACAAATACATATGACGCGGAACATCGAGATTGTTTGGTGCAGGCTTATTCTTAAATACGCGACCGGCCAGATCAAAAGTTGAGCCATGGCAGGGGCATAAAAAGCCGCCTTCCCAGTCGTCAGGCAACGAAGTTTGCGCACCAGGCGTAAATTTCGACGATGGCGAACAACCCAAATGCGGACAAATTCCGACTAGCACCAAGGTTGCCTCGTGACCGACGTGACCGCGATTATTCGCTTTATTTTTACAATAGTCAGGGAGATCCATTGTGTACGGCTTAAGCGACTCCGGATCGGCGACTTCAGCAGCGGTATGCTCGAGCCCCTTCATTTGCTCCGGCGTGCGTTTCATGATCCAGACTGGCTTACCGCGCCACTCAAAAACCTTCATCTCGCCAGGTTGAATGCTGGAAATATCTACTTCTACTGGCGCACCTGCAGCTTTGGCCCGCTCGGACGGCTGGAAGGTAGACACAAAGGCCCCCGCTGTAGCCAATCCAGCTACGCCACCCGCCGCACATGTAGCGACAAGCAAACCACGGCGACCTGAATCGACCGGCTTTTCGTTACTCATACCAACCCCAATCAGTCAAAATACGAAACCTGTGTGAAACTTCTAGCAACCCTAGATTATATCGAAGCTGAACGGTGTTTTAAAGGAAATAGATACTATGACTGTCAAATTTACGGAGATTTTTATCCAAATCGTCTAGAAATGGGCACAATCCATGCGTTAACTCAGGCACATATCAATACTTAGATGACGAAAAGCAACACAGCAGTTCGCATAGTGATCAATGTCCGATATAAAATGCACTTTTATTACACCGAACTTTGGAGAAACCCACTATGAGCATGCTCGACGAATTTAAGGCTTTTGCGGTCAAAGGTAACGTCATTGATCTGGCCGTCGGCGTCATTATCGGTGCCGCGTTCGGCAAAATTGTTGACTCTCTTGTGCAAGACATCATCATGCCGATCGTCGGCAGAATTTTTGGCGGCCTTGATTTTTCGAATCACTACCTTCCATTAAATGGACAGGCGATGTCACTGACTCTGGTTGAGGCAAAAAAAGCCGGTGCAGTATTAGCATACGGAAATTTCATCACCATCTTGCTCAACTTTCTCATTCTGGCATTTATCATTTTCCAGATGGTGCGCCTGGTCAATAAAGTCAGAACAGCAACACCGGCAGCTGCAGATCCGGAAAGTACTATCTTGCTGCGTGAAATTCGTGATTCTCTAAAAAATAATAAACTTAACAGTTAAAACACTTTTTCAATACTTTCAAAGCCCGTTAATTAACGGGCTTTTTTATTTCTATCTACATAAAGAGGCATAAAGAAAAGACATAATAAACAGTAACAAGTTGCTCCACCGACAAGCATGCGCTAACCTGTGCCACACCACGCCTCAACAACACCCGCATTAACACCTGCGCAAACACTCTGATTGCTCTTGACGGACTACCCTGACCGTCAGGTGTATCCGGATATAGCAAATGCTGAATCACCCAATATCATGCGAAGGAAATCCAATTGTCTTCCCCTGATCTACAACCGGCACAACTGAAAATCTGGCTTGCCGCCGTTGCCCACAAGGATGCCAGCGCCTTTCGTTCCCTGTATGACGCAACATCATCGAAACTGTTTGGCTTCGCGCTGCGTATATTAGTCAAGCGCGAAGTGGCCGAAGAAGTTTTGCAGGAAAGTTTCATCAATATCTGGAACAACGCCGACAGCTATCAAGCCAGTCTGGCCGCACCAATGACATGGATGACGACCATCGTGCGCAACAAAGCCTTCGATATGTTGCGTCGAACTGACCATGACGTTGAAATTGATGCAGAGACGTTCGACAAAGATGTCCTCACCGCGATGGAAAGCACCGATCCGACGCCGTTAGAAGCGCTGCAATTGAGTGCCGACTCACAGGCCCTCGCGACCTGTCTGGCGCGTCTAGAGGGCTTACATCGCCAAGCAATAGCATTGTCTTTTTATCATGATTTATCGCATAGTGAAGTTGCAGATCAAATGAAGCTCCCCATCGGCACCATCAAAACGTGGATCCGACGCGGATTGGAGCGATTACGGACTTGTCTCGGGAAGCTGGAGCACATTTAATGAATATTCTTCAAAACCAGGCATTAACAGATAAATTAGCAGCAGAGTATGTGCTTGGCACCTTGCGTGGCGGTGCTCGCCGTCGCTTCGAGCGGCATCTGGAGGACAGTGCCGCACTGCGCCTGACGGTGGCCGAATGGCAGGATCGTTTGCACCCGATGGCGCAGCTCGCCCCGGCAGTCAAACCACCGAATAAAGTCTGGCTAGCCATCGAAAAACGCCTTGACTTGCAGCTCATTGCGGCGCGTAAGCGCAAAGCGAATTTCTGGTTGTCGCTACGTGACGATCTCAGTTTCTGGCGTGGATTGGGTATGGTTTCCACTACGGCGGCGTTGATTTTAGTATCGCTGTTGCTGACTAAACAGTTGACACCGATCCCTGTTGCGCCAGTCACCGCCACTGCGGCTGCCACCGCCTACATCGCGATGTTAAGCGACGATAAAGCAACCCCGATTGCCGTCGTCACGGCAGCACAAAATGGCGCAATGGTCGTGAAAGTTATCTCACCGCAATTGGTCGCGGACGATAAAAGCCTGGAATTGTGGGCCGTGCCGAAATCAGGAGAAGGTCCGCCGCGCTCGCTCGGTCTGGTTGCTGCGAATGGTAGCGTGACACTCCCGTTACCCGCCAACGCGACACCGCAATCGATACCTTTACTGGCCGTCACGCTTGAGCCAAAAGGCGGCTCACCTGATCCGCATGGACCTACCGGGCCTGTCGTATTTAAAGGTGCGTGGGTTCAGATTTAGGTTAATTAGCAAAGTATTACAGCGACGCATCGAAAGGTGCGTCGCTTTTTTTAATAATTTAATGATGATTACCCATCGTAATAATCCGCATGCCCAATCGATAGAACACAAAAGCCGTTCCATACCAAAGACGCCGAGGCCATGTAATGTAACCGAAATCCGCCGCCTGGACCTCTACGCCATCGGCGATGCCCATTTCGATTTTCTGTCGCAGCGCTTGTGCGAATTGCGCATCGAAGACCACGACATTCGCTTCCTGATTCACCAATAAGCTCAAACCGTCGTAATTACTCGATCCCACGGTGGCCCATTCTGCATCCACCACCCCCACTTTGGCGTGCAGCGCAGTCTTGCGATATTCAACGATACGGACCCCAGCCTTGAGAAGCTTAGGATAATAAGAATGCGTGACAGCGTCCTGCAAACGATAATGCCCAACCCCCAATAACAACGTCACCTTCACGCCACGCTGCGCAGCAGAAACTAGCGCCTGACGCAGTTTGCGGCCCGGCGCAAAATACGGATTGGCCAGCAGAGCACTTTCACGCGCATGGCCTAAGGCTTGCATGTAAGCGCGTTGAATCGTCCGACGATTACGCAGATTGTCGCGAATCACTAAGCCAGCCAATGCAGCCCCGCGGGTTGCGGCAATCACACTGGTGCGTGTGCGTTTGAACTCATCCCATCGCGCCCGTAATTTCAGCCCACCCAAGCGCATCCACTGCGCCTCCAGCTCAGCATGCACGACAGGAACTAACGGCCCGGTGATGCGTACCGCAAAATCCCAGCGCGGCGCGGGTAATAGTAAATGCTGCACGTCATCAGTAAACATATCGTCATTAATGTTAATACCGCCAACGAAGGCGATTTGGCTATCGACGACACATAACTTACGATGCGTGCGCACGACACCCTTGCGAAACCAGGGATTAAAGACGCGATGCACTATCGTCGTATGCAGAAATGCAGTTTTTAGCATCGTACAATGCGTCCCACCGGTACCCAGCCAATCCGTCACCACCCTGACGGCAACCCCTCTTTTCGCAGCGTTTTTCAACGCATCCCTTACCCGCACGCCGGTCTCATCGGCGGCAAAAATATAGGTTTCCAGATAGATTTCGTCACGCGCCGCATCAATTGCAGCTAGCAACGCAGGAAAGAATTCTGCGCCGCTTTGCAAAAGGTCGATATGGTTATTGGCGCTAAAATTTACCGCGCGCATTGGCGATATAGAAGACGGATCGTCATGGGAAAATCGATTCAGAATGAAGGGTTCGCATTGGTTCGCATTGAAAATGCCGATGCAATATTATTTCAACTGCAATGTTGCCACAATCGGGGCATGATCCGACAACTTGGCCCACGCCGGACCGTGCAACACCTGGGCGGACTCCACGCTAAAGCCACGCAGATAAATCCGATCCAGCCGTAAAAATGGTAGCGCAGCAGGAAACGTACGCGCCGGTTTGATACTCGCGCTAGCGCGCACTTTACCGCTCTGCTCGCGCCCCATCAGTTTACGCAAATAGTAACCAAGCCCACGCGACGCAATATGTTCATCAAAAATTTCAGCCACACCCAGACGCTCGCGCATTAATTCACTCAGGCGATTTCCCCAGTCGTTAAAATCGCCGGCAATAATGAGCGGCGCGTCTGAGGGTGAAGAGCTACGGACCGCCTCAATCAGTGCTGCCGTTTGCCGCCGACGCCCCCCCCCAAACAAACCCAGATGCACTACATAGCAATGGACATCGACTGTTGGCGTTTGCAACACGCAATGCAAAATACCGCGTGCCTCATACGCGTGATCGGATACATCCTGATTGGTCTGCGATGCAATCGGAAACCGACTTAACAAGGCATTCCCATGATGCCCATGGTCATACACGGCATTCATGCCGTAAGCCGCATGATGTGAGTCACCCGCCAGAAAATCTTGCTGCGACTGCTCCGGCCAATGCGCCTCATGTCGGGCTGCCATCAAATCATGCCGCCCTTGCACCTCTTGTAGAAAAAAAATATCTGCTTCCATCAATCCCAACGCTTGCTTTAACGCATGCACGCGCGGGCGACTACCGAAAGAGGAGACGCCTTTATGAATGTTATAGGTCGCAATGCGTATTTTCATGGCTTCTGGATTAAGAAATACTTACCTTATTACATCACGCAAATAATGCGGCAATTGCAATATCGCCTCGGCATTGGATGGAGAAAAACATAAATCAGCAGCCGCTCTGTGCGGCAACCAGCGAAAGTCGACATGCTCACGCGGGGCCAGAGTGACGCCAATATCGGCAGGCACCTGCAAACTAAATACATGCTCAGTATTTTTAGTCACGCCGGGCGCATAACGATGACGCCAGGTCGGATAGATTTCATACACGTTCGAGAGTCGCCAGTCACGCAGATGCGACAACGGCACCTGCCCTGCCTCGCACACGTCACCAGAGGCGACAATGATGCCGGTTTCTTCGGCCACTTCCCGCATCGCAGTCTGTATCAGCGGTTCATCAGAAAAATCTTTGGAGCCGGTGACGGATTGCCAAAAATCGGCATTGTCAGCACGCGCAATCATTAGCACCTGCAAATCAAGAGTATGGATAACAACAAGAACGGATTCGGGGATTTTATACATGCGCAGGACTAATTAAATGATGCTGATTTATTGACGGGATAGTCAGAAGTAACGTGAGAGGTTCTCTGTATCAGGATGCAATATTGCGCAAGAAACACAACTACATTAACAATTAAGTTAACAAGGTCCAACTATAAACCGATTTCTCACACCCATAGAAAAAGCGCGGCTTTCCGCGCTTTTTCTATGTCCGACGCACAATAAACAAGCTGCATTTATTGTACGAATTACGATACGACTTTAACCTCCGGTGCACGCAGACGAATATGCAGCTCTTTTAACTGCTTTTCCTCCACCACCGACGGCGCTTGCGTCAACAAACATTGCGCACGTTGCGTTTTAGGGAAGGCAATCACATCACGAATCGATTCAGCACCAGTCATCATCGTGACGATACGATCGAGGCCGAACGCCAGACCACCGTGCGGCGGCGCGCCGTATTGCAACGCATCGAGCAAGAAACCGAATTTCAGTTGCGCTTCTTCAGCATCGATCTTCAGCGCACGGAACACCTTGCTCTGCACTTCAGCGCGATGAATACGGATTGATCCGCCGCCCAGCTCCCAACCATTCAAGACCATGTCATAGGCTTTTGCGATGCACTTGCCCGGATCGGTTTCCAGATAGTCTTCATGCCCGTCTTTTGGTGCGGTGAACGGATGATGGCAAGCACTCCAACGGTCACCCTCTTCATCGTATTCAAACATCGGAAAATCAACCACCCAAAGCGGACGCCATACATCGTCGAACAAACCGACTTTTTTACCAAACTCGCTATGCCCGATTTTTACACGCAATGCGCCGATGGCATCGTTGACTACTTTGGCCTTATCGGCACCAAAGAAAATCAGATCGCCATCTTCTGCACCGGTTTGCTCCAAAATTTGCGCCAATGCTGCATCGTGCAGATTTTTTACAATCGGCGATTGCAAGCCATCACGGCCTTTGGCTTTTTCATTAATCTTGATATACGCCAGACCACGTGCACCATAAATGGCGACGAACTGGGTATACGCATCAATTTCCGAGCGTGGCATCGCAGCGCCGCCAGGCACGCGCAAACCGACCACGCGACCGTTTTCCATATTCGCCGCGCCCGAGAAGACCTTGAAATCAACGTCTTTCATGACGTCGGTCAGGTCCGTGAATTGCAGCTTGACGCGCATATCCGGCTTGTCCGAACCGTACAACGCCATCGCCTCAGAAAACGGCATGACCGGGAACGGATTCGGCAAATCAATATCGAGTGCATTCTTGAATATCAGACGCATCATGCCTTCAAACATGTCGCGGATTTCTTGCTCCGACATGAACGATGTTTCGCAGTCGATCTGGGTAAATTCAGGCTGACGATCGGCACGCAAATCTTCATCGCGGAAGCATTTTGTGATTTGATAATAACGGTCGAAGTTAGCCACCATCAGCAACTGTTTAAACAATTGCGGCGACTGTGGCAACGCAAAGAAATGTCCTGCATTGACGCGTGAAGGGACCAGATAATCGCGCGCGCCTTCTGGTGTCGATTTGGTCAGCATCGGCGTTTCGATATCGATGAAACCATTCGCGTCCAGAAACTTACGCACTTCCATCGTCACCTTGTAACGCAGGCGCAGATTGTTTTGCATTTGCGGACGGCGCAAGTCCAGTACGCGATGCGTCAAGCGGGTTGTTTCCGACAGATTATCGTCATCCAACTGGAACGGCGGCGTAACAGAAGGGTTAAGCACTTCCAGCGTCTGCGCCACCACTTCGATCTTGCCGGATTTCAAATTACTGTTGACCGTGCCGTCCGGGCGGTGACGCACCACGCCAGTGATGCGCAGACAAAATTCATTGCGCACGACTTCCGCATTTTTGAAGACATCAGCTTCTTCAGGATTGCAGACCACTTGCACCAGACCTTCACGGTCGCGCAGGTCGATAAAAATCACGCCGCCGTGGTCACGACGACGATGCACCCAGCCGCACAGGCTAACGGTCTGATCAAGAAGTGCCTCAGTGGTGAGGCCGCAATAATGGGTTCGCATGGACATATTCAAGTCTTCCAAAGTTCAGGTGTAGATGTAAGGTTACTGAGGTAATGTTACTGAGATGCTATAAGTGATAAAACCGACGTAGGTGACTAATGCACTACCGCGTCGTCTGATCAGGTTCGGCAATCCGTTTTTTATCCAGATGCTCAGGCGGGGAAACAACGCCCATCGATATGATGTATTTCAAGGCTTCATCAACGCTCATGTTGAGTTCAACCGTATCGGCACGCGGCACCATCAGAAAAAATCCGGAGGTCGGGTTTGGCGTCGTCGGAATATAAATGCTGACGTAATCGCCCACCAAATGATTTTTGACATCGCCGCCGGGAATACCGGTCAAAAATGCAATCGTCCACGATCCCTTGCGGGGATACTCGACCAGCAAAGCCTTACGAAAGGCATTCCCGGACGAAGAAAATAAGGTATCCGAGACTTGCTTGACGCTGGAATAAATAGAATTGACAACCGGGATACGCGTCAACACAGCTTCCCACACGGCAACAACCTGGCGACCGATAAAGTTATGCGTTGCCAGGCCGGTCAAAAAAATGATCAACAACGTCAAAATCGTACCGAGGCCTGGGATATTGAATCCAATTAACGCCTTGGGCCGCCATTCCATCGGCAGAAACAACAGCGACTGATCCATCGTCCCAATTATCAGGTTGAGCACCCATAGCGTAATCGCAAGAGGAACTAAGACTAGTAGGCCGGTAATGAAATATTTACGCATGACTCTCTTTTATGTGAGCGTTGCAGCTGCGCCCAGGACAAAGTACCAAGGTGGTTGGCGCAAAATACTGTCAGGTTGCTGCCGGTGTAGATGCTTTACTCGGCGTAGCGCTGGCGGTCGTTGTGCTCGGGGCGGCAGGTGCACTCGCTCCACTAGCTGGCGCTACGCTGGCCGCCGGAGTTGCCGCAGCACTCTCGGTCGTTGATGTTGATGCCGATGCCGACGAAGATCCCTCGTCACTTGCGCCTTTCGATGCCCCACCAGTAGCGGCACCGCCACGGAAGTCAGTCACGTACCAACCCGTGCCCTTGAGCTGAAAACCGGCGGCGGTCACTTGTTTCTTAAAGGACTCTTTTTGGCAGGTCGGGCAGACGGTCAACTGCGCGTCGGACATCTTTTGCAAGACATCCTTAGCAAAACCGCACTCGTCGCAGCGATAGGCATAAATTGGCATGGTGAACTTCCGCAAAAAGCGTGTAAAACCCTGAATTATAGAGGTTTTTTCGGAAGTTACCCCGCCGCGATTCTGACCTTGGCAATGGGAAGAGCAAATCCGGGACAGCCATCAAAGGCAGCCATCCGACACACCCCTTAAACCCGCCTCAACGCGCCCGGATCTCGGTCCATATACGGTTCAATGCGCGGCGTTGTTTTCCGGTGAGATCTTTTAACATTTCCAGTTTAGTCACGGTTTCCTTTGCCGGGAAAATCGCTGTGTTGTGCGCAATTTCCGGCTTGATGTATTGGGCCGCATCCGCATTCGGGTTACCGGTGCCGATCAAATTAGTCAGTTCAGCGGCATTTTTGCCATCAAGCATAAAGTTAATAAACTTCAGCGCCAGATCCGGGCGCGGCGCATCTTTATGTATCACCATGCTATCGAGCGCCAATACCGCCCCCTCTTTTGGCAACGCTGCGCGAATATGAAATGTGCGATTGGCTTTTTGCGCATCAACATCGGCCTGGAAGATGTCGCTCGAATAACCATGTACCACCCACACATTGCCAACGGTCAACTCCTTAATGTAGCTCGTGCCATTAAACGCAGCCCAATACGGTTTGGCGCGCAAAATCACATTTTTAGCCTCTTCCCAGTGTTTCTCGTCGGTATCGTTGGCCGAATAGCCGCGATATTTCAACGCGGCGGCCATCAACTCATTGGCCGAATCGAGGACCGTGACCCGGCCTTTGATTTTAGCCAGAATCGCCGGGTCAAAAATGGTCGCCCAACTATCGACCGGAATCCCCAGTTCTTTGACTTTTTGCTCGTTATAACCCAGCAGCGTGATGGTGTAGGCATACGGCACCGAATATTGATTCCCCTTATCGAAATCGGTATTCATATACGCCGGATTCACACTCTTCAGATTCGGCAATTGCGCCTTGTCCAGCGGCTTCAATGCCTTTTGCTTGATCAAGGCGTCCAGCGCGTTGCCGGTCGGCACAATGATGTCGTAGCCTTTGGCACCGGCGGCTAGTTTGGCTAACATTTCTTCATTGTCGCCGTAGTAAGTCTGGACCACTTTGCACTTGCATGAGGCTTCAAAGCGCTGCACGGTTTCCGCGGCAATGTAGTTGTTCCAGTTATACAAATGCAATTCATCGGCGGCTTGAGACGTACCAACGACACCGGCAAGCAGAAACGCAACGCTGGCAAACATGTTTTTCATAGCGATCCTTGAGAATAGAATTAAGAAGACGAACGCAGCGCACTCGGGGCCAGCTTCGAAGCAACAATAATCAAAAACAATGTCAGCCCCATCAATAAGGTGGAGACCGCATTGACTTCCGGCGTGACAGCAATCTTGATCATGGAATAAATTTGCAACGGCAAGGTTGACGCATTCGCACCAGCGGTAAAGAAAGTAATCACAAAATCATCAATCGACAAAGTAAACGCCATCAACGCGCCAGCCAACACACCCGGCATGATCAACGGCAACGTCACCAGACGAAAAGCCTGCAGCGGCGTGGCACCGCAATCGCGCGCCGCTTCGGTCAAACTTTCATCCATGCCCGACAAGCGCGAGCGCACCACAATGGCGACAAACCCGATGCAAAACGCAATATGCGCCAACGTAATCGACACCAGACCCAAGGTGATATTGAGCATGACAAAGAAAATCAGCAACGACACGCCAATCAGAATTTCGGGGATCGCAATCGGCGTCAACACCAGCAACGGCAATAGTTTGAGCTTGTAACGATGCATCGCAAAACCGGCCATCGTACCCAGCACCGTCGCCACAGCACTGGCGATCAAGGCGATCAATAACGAATTACCCGCCGCGCTTAACATCTCATCGTGATGCAACAGTTTGCGATACCAGTCCAACGTAAAGCCTACCCACTCCGCGTTCAGGGTCGAATCGTTAAACGAGTACACCATCACAATAATGAGCGGCAAGTACAAAAAGGCGTAGACCGCCACCGCAACGGTCCATAGCGCGTAGGTACGCTTATTTATCCGCTTGAAATCAATCATCCTGGATTCACCCTTTACCCTTCGCGCCGTGGTCGGGAAACCAATACGGCCAAGCCCGCCACCGCCAGCGCCGCAACCGTCAACACAATCGACAACACGCTGCCAAAAGGCCAATCGCGGGTTTCCAAAAATTGCTGTTTGATGACGTTACCGATCATCATCCCGCCAGTGCCGCCCAGGATGTCCGACACCGCAAAGATCCCCAACGCGGGAATAAACACCAGCGCCGCACCAGCATAAACACCCGGCAACGACAGCGGAAAAGTAATCCGCCAAAACCGCTGCCAGGCCGACGCTCCCAAATCCTGCGCCGCGTCCAGCAAGGCCGGATCATGCTTTTCAAGATTGGCGTAGAGCGGCAGCACCATGAACGGCAAATGCACGTAGACCAAGCCAACGATCACTGAAAACGCCGTGAACAACAACGTCACCGGCTGCACGCCAAACACACCCAGCACCGCATTAAGCGCACGCGTCAAACCCGATTGCGGCCCCAGAATAATCATCCACGCATACACTCGGATCAAAAAATTGCTCCAGAACGGCAGGATGACCAACAAAATCAGCAAATCCCGATGTTTTTTAGCGCTACGCGCAATCAGCACCGCCAACGGATAGGCCATGATCAGACAGAAAAAAGTCGTGATCGATGCGTACATCAGCGACTTCAAAAAGATCGCCGTATAGATAAAATCGGAAAAAAAGCGGGTGTAGTTCTCAATGGTCAGATCGAGCTTACCGACCTCATCGAAGATCGGTGCCAAACCACCGTAATCGCCTGCATAGCGAAACGATGCAAACACCATAATCAAACTAGGGATCGCAAAGAAGACCAGCAAATACACCAGCGGCGGGCCACTGATTAACCAACGCGCCAAGCGGTTGCGCGAGGATGCGGATGGGCTCTCCGGCTTATTCATACAAAAAATGCCCCGCGCCAAAGTCCCATGCCACATCAACGGTATCGCCGACTTCAAAAAATTTGGCACGGCCGACCGTCGAATTGGCCAGCAATGCTTGTATCGTGGCCCCGGCTTCGGTTTGTACGACATACACCGTGACGTCGCCCAGATACAAAAATTCTTTGATATAGCCCTTGAAATGATTTTCTGCGTTATGCGCGCTGATGGCAGCGCTAATCTTGATTTGCTCCGGGCGAAGCGCCAATGTTCCCTTGCGACAGGCCCGCGCATCCGACGGTAGCACGGCGGTGACCGGCCCCAAGCCCGACACCGTGAGTTGCATCGTTGTGCCATTGATCTCAGCAATCGCGCCATCAAACAAATTACAGGTCCCGATAAAATCAGCGACAAAACGTGTTTTCGGATAACTATAAATCCGCGACGGTTCATCCAATTGCTCGACCCGCCCGTGATTCAACACCGCAATCCGATGCGACAAGGCCAGCGCCTCGGTCTGATCGTGGGTCACGTAGACGAAAGTAATGCCGACCTCTTTTTGCAGATTGATCAGTTCAATCTGCATTTGCTCGCGCAATTTGGCATCCATCGCCGAGAGCGGCTCATCGAGTAATAACAATTTGGGACGCGACACCAACGCACGCGCAACCGCTACCCGCTGACGCTGACCGCCGGACAACTCGTGCGGATAACGTGCACCAAAACCGCTCAAACGCACGTCTTCCAGCGCTGCTATGACTTTTTGTTTGATGTCTGAAGGGGGCATTTTCGCCATCTTGAGCGGAAAAGCGATATTCGCGCTCACCGTCATATGTGGAAACAAGGCGTAGTTTTGAAAGACGGTGCACACCGGACGCTGCTCGGGTGGGCGGCCCACCAAATCGACACCATCGAGCATGATTTGCCCGGCATCCGGCAAATCGAACCCGGCGATCATGCGCAGCAGCGTGGTTTTGCCGCAGCCCGATGGGCCGAGCAAGGTAAAGAATTCACCTGCCTCTATCGACAAACACATATTATCAACGGCAGTAAAGTCGCCAAATCGGCGGCTAACGTTACGAATTTCGAGCAAAGCCATGTCTTTTTGACCCGGAAAGCAAAGCGCCGATTGTAGCAAAAATGATCTTATTTACAGCGTGGATTGAGAGAAAAAACCACGGCTTGCTCAAAGACGACGCCAAACTTGCCAACGCTCTTTACCGTCGAAGACCGGAATAGAATCGGTCACCGGCTGATCTTCTTGCAATGCAAAATACGGCAGCAATAATTGTTCCAGCTCAACCCGATCAATACCGAACGGCGGACCTTTGGGTTGCGTATCAAAAAAGAAAAAACCCGCCAACATCGCTCCCGGCGGCAATAATGCGGCCCAGCGCTGCACAACCGCAGGGCGCATTGCTGGCGGCAACGCACACAAAAACGCCCTTTCATAGATCAAGCCGAGCGGCTTAGTCGGCGCAAACGCAAAGAAATCAGCCTGCTCTACGTGAGCGCCCCAAGGCCCCAGTACCGCCTGCGCTGCGCCAACCGCTGCGGCAGAGAAATCAATCGCGGTCACATCCCAACCGGCATTGGCCAGATAAGCCACCTCGTAGCCGACGCCGCATCCTGGAATCAACGTCACCGCTGGGGTGCTGCGTTGGATGTAGTCCTGCAACGCCAAAGGTACGCCGCCCTTATCCCAGGGCATGAAAGCCTGCGTAAAACGCTCGCTCCAAAAGTCTGGCGTGGACGGGTCGCGCGATGTGAACGACGGAGTCGATTGTGATTTTGGTATGGTCATCGGAGATTAGCCAGCAAAGAACAAAAACCCCCAACGCTGGAAAATCAGCGTCAGTAATATTCCGCCCATCAATCCGCCGCCAAAATACACCACCACGCCGAGTAAATGATTGGTTCTTTTTTGCTCCGCAAGCGAGCGCAACATCAGTTCGTTTTGGAAATTTTGCGGACCATCCGCCGCTTGCGACAACACTTTATGGATCAAGCGCGGCAACTGCGGCAGCAATTGGCTGTAACGCGGCGCTTCGATTTTCAGATGCTGGACCAAGCCGCGCCAGCCGACTTGCTCGCTCATCCAGCGCTCCAGATACGGCTTGGCGGTTTTCCACAAATCGAGCTCCGGGTCCAACTGTCGCCCAAGGCCCTCAACGTTAAGCAAAGTCTTTTGCAGTAATACCAGCTGCGGCTGGACTTCAATATTGAAACGGCGCGAAGTCTGGAACAGTCGGAGCAAGACCTGGCCGAACGAAATATCTTTCAGAGGCCTGTCGAAAATCGGCTCGCAACAAGCACGTACGGCTGACTCAAGTTCATCGACACGGGTTTCTTTAGGTGCCCAGCCCGACTCAATATGCGCTTCGGCCACGCGTTTGTAATCGCGCCGAAAAAATGCCAGGAAATTTTGCGACAGGTAGTCTTTATCAAAGTCATTCAGTGTGCCGACGATACCGAAATCGAGCGCGATATAACGACCAAACGTGGCGGGAGCTACCGACACCAAAATGTTTCCCGGATGCATATCGGCGTGAAAGAAGCCATCCCGAAATACCTGGGTAAAGAAAATCTCAACCCCATCGCTGGAGAGCTTTTTCATATCCACGCCAGCCGCTTCCAAACGCGCTAACTGCGAAATGGGAATGCCGTGCATGCGCTCCATCACGATCACCGATGACGAGCAATAATCCCAGAACATCTCCGGCACCATCAGCAAGTCAGAATCGGCAAAATTGCGACGTAGCTGGCTGCCGTTGGCGGCCTCGCGCATCAGATCGAGTTCGTCGTGCAAGTATTTATCGAACTCGCCGACGACTTCGCGCGCCTTCAAACGCTTGCCTTCGGACCATAATTTTTCCAGCAAATCAGCGGCTAAATGCATCAACGCCACATCTTCATCGATGGATTTTTTCATACCCGGACGCAGCACCTTGACCGCCACTTCGCGCCCATCTTTGAGCGTCGCAAAATGGACTTGGGCAATCGATGCCGACGCCACCGGCTCGCGCTCGAAACTGGCGAACAGTTGATCGGGATGCGCTTTCAGGGATTGCACAATTTGCGCAATCGCGAGGTCGGAGCTGAACGGCGGGACCCGGTCTTGCAAACTGGCTAAAGCATCGACCATATCGCCCGGCAACAAATCGCGACGGGTCGAGAGCACCTGACCGAATTTAACGAAAATCGGCCCCAGTTCTTCCAACGCCTTGCGTAAGCGTTCGCCACGGGGCGCAGACAGATCGCGCCAAAATAGTAGCGAATTGACGCACTTTGAAATGCGCGGGGTGTTTAGCGCCGACATCGCAATATCGTCTAAACCGTACCGTGTCGCGACCCGTACAATTTTGAGAATCCGTATGAATTTTAGAAACATTGATGTCTGACTTTCAACTTAAGTTTTTGCATTATGCGTACGTTCGATGCGCTCTACACGCTTGATCAAGCGCTCCAGATCATCGCGTAAGGTCGTGACCGCCTCGGTAAATTCGGTAACGGCATGCGGGCGGACCAGCAGCGGCTGCTCGTCGAGAAAATATTCGGCCAGATTTTCTGCCAGTTTTTTTTGCGTGCTTTGCAGGGCCAACACGGTTGCCTTAGCTCCGGCGACCACCCGCACTGCGGCAATATCGCCGATCAACTTACTCAAATCGTGTTCGGCATCCCAGCGCAGACCAAGGCCGACTTGCGAAATCGCATTCGCCAGATCGGCATCGCCCTCAATGGTGACGTAGGAAAATGCCCGTTCAGGATTCTGCGCCATCAACAGCAGATCGGACAACTTCAGTCGTATCGTGACATTCGGCGCGACTTCGGCTGGCGGCAACTGCAACAAGCCGTCATCCGTGATTTGCCATTTGAGGGCCAGTGCGCCGCCATCGATACAAGCGATCTTGCCAGCGTGCGCGGCCAGCTTGCGCGTAGCCCACGGCTCTTGGGCGAGCAGATGATTGACCGCTGCAGTGATGGGGGTGAAATTTAATGGAGGGATCATGGCGTATAGGTCACACTGGGTCACAATAGGTCACAAAACAAAACCGCCCGTGAAAATTCACGGGCGGTCCAAGTTTAGCAGAGCGGTTCAGAACTGATGATGCAATGGTCCGATTAATTTACTTGCTGAATCCCTGCCAAAATCCAACCACCGTGGCCGTCTACTGGCTTAGACAAATTCCACACCTCAGTAAACGGCTCCGCAGAGGCGTCCGGGGCTTCTTTAATCAGGCCACTGAATTTAACGCTGGCAAGATGATCATTACCCACCGTTTCAATGCCCATCAACTCGCCGTCAAGCTGCACGACGTCGGTATTGTTGGCAGAAGCGCCACGCTCCTGTATTTGCATTCTTAATTCGGCATACATTTCCGGCGTGGTGAACTCGCGAATATCGTTGATATCGGCCTTGTCCCACGCCGCTTGCAGGCGAATGAAATACGTCTTGGCGCTACGCACAAAACCCGGCACATCGAAATCCGCCGGAATGCCCCACGGCGCGGCAGAGTGCACCGGCGTAGCTTGATTTTGGAATACAGCAGGACGCGGCGGTTCAATGCGAGAGCCGATCTCTGGCGTATATCCGCCATTGTTACTGGCCGCGCTATCGTTGATGTCGTTACGCGAATAGGTGTCTGAATAAGGGCCTGCGGGTGCAGCAGCGCTGCTCTTACGCATGACCATGCGCACCACAAAAATCACCACAAACGCCAACAAAGCCATCATCAAAAATGATCCGGCAGCGCCGCCAAGGCCAAAATGCGACATCAACGCGCCCAGACCTAACCCTAATAAAGCACCGCCAAGTATGCCTTTCCACGGACTAGCCGGTTTAGGCGTCATGCCAGGCGCGGCAGCGGGAGCGGCTGGACGGGCCTGACTGGCATTCGGACTTTGCTGCATCGGGCTACTCGGGACCGAGCGTGAAATCCCGGACGACTGCTTACCGAACGAGCCGCCGCCGCCCAAACGTCGGGCGTCTGCATTCGACAGCGTCAACGAAAAAGCACTCAGGACCAACATCAGTACGACAAATATTTTTTTCATACCGCCTCCAGGCAGGGTTCTACAGCTTGATCCCGGTATGCAATGCAGCCACACCAGCGGTTAAATTAAAGTACTGCACGCGCGCAAGTCCGGCGTCTTGCATCATCTGTTTCAGGGTTTCCTGATCCGGATGCATGCGGATTGATTCCGCCAGATAACGATAACTCTCCGCATCGTTGGCAATTTTTTTGCCCAACCACGGCAATACTGAAAAGGAATACACGTCATAGGGCTTCTTAAGTTGCTCGCAGACTTTGGAAAATTCCAGCACCAGCAATTTGCCCCCCGGCTTGAGAACCCGGCGCATTTCTGATAGTGCCACATCCTTGTGCGTCATATTGCGCAAACCGAAAGCGACTGAGACCCGATCAAAATAATTATCGGGAAACGGTAATTTTTCAGCATCGCACAACAACGTGGGGGTAGACAGACCGGCATTGAAAACGCGGTCGCGCCCGACCCGCAGCATCGACTCATTAATATCAGTGAGCCAAACCTGGCCCGTCGGACCAGCGCGTTTGGCAAAGGCCTTCGCCAGATCGCCCGTGCCGCCAGCAATATCAAGCACTTTAAAGCCGGGCCGGATCGCCGCCTGTGCAACTGTGAAGGCTTTCCAGAGGCGGTGCATGCCAGCCGACATCAGATCGTTCATGACGTCGTATTTAGCGGCGACCGAGTGAAAAACCTCGGCGACTTTGTGGACTTTATCGTCTTCAGAGACAGTTTTGTAACCGAAATGGGTAGTGTTGGTCATGGTATCAACCTTGTTAGAGCAGGCCGCATTATACAAGCCCGAATCTTGATCTTGTTATCACACAAAAATAGAAAAACATTACTTTAATAGGTGCCTGCTATCGCACAATCCGCCATCACTGCCGCAAAATAAGGCAATCCCGGTGTCACCATTTCCGCGTCTTTAGCGAGGTCATCCCACAACCGCAAACGGACTGCATCAGCCGCATAAGGCCGGGCAATGAATACCGCCGCAGCATCAGCGGAAAACACACCGCCTTGCAAGGCAAGACTACGTTTAGAATCGGGCGACAATTTGTCGAAATAGGCGGTATCGGTCGCACACAAATAACGCTTGGCATCCACATGCATCCGAATCGGCTCCAGCACTGCCGGACTAAACAAGCCCCGTAAATACGGGATGGCAAAATATTGATGCGTATCGTCAATCCCGCGCTCTGACGGTGTTTCGCCTTGCGGATTGAGCAAATGCCCTAGGTCATGGAGTAACGCGGCGCAGATCAACTCCGGTGCCGCGCCTGCCTGCTCTGCCAGTGTTGCGGTCTGCAAAGCATGCTCGCGCTGAGAGACTGGTTCGCCGGAATACATGGCGTCTCCACCGCTATCAAACAGCGCGCATATTTCTGATATGGATAGCATTGGTTTGTGCCCCGATACAACGTTAGCCGCAACCGTGACCGCCAGCGGTCTTGGCAGTCATGGATAAATCTCGCCCCGCCTCACGTCCGAGGCCTGCGTCATCCAGACGACGTAAATAGTCTTCCCATAGCGCATCTTGTTCGCTACCTAACTTATACAGATAGCTCCAGGTAAAAATTCCGCTTTCATGACCATCGGAAAAGGTTGGCTTAACAGCGTAGTTCCCGACAGGGTCAAGCGCGGCCAGGGTGACATTGCGTTTGCCGGTTTGCAAGGTTTCCTGACCGGCGCTGTGTCCTTGCACTTCGGCGGAAGGCGAATACACGCGCATGAGCTCGAATGGCAGCGAAAAACTGGCATCATCGTCAAATACGACTTCCAGCACGCCAGACTTCTGATGCGCAGTGAACGATACCGGCATCGGGCCGGGGACAGATTGTTTAGAGCCAAGCATGATTTATCCGTAGGTAAGGTGATTTCTTGAGGCATTCAAAGAAGCTTAAGGGGCCGAAAGAGCGACGCCCAATGCTGATAACAACGCAGGTAACAACGCCTGCCGCGCAGCCAACGCCGCGTCCGAAGCAACCTGTTGCACGCTGCCCCACACTGGCTGAGGAAAATGATCGTCATCCAGATAACGTGGAATAACGTGCCAATGCAGATGCGGCGTCATATTGCCAAAACAGGCCAGATTGATTTTCTCCGGCTGCATGACGGTGCGCAGGGTCTGTTCAACTTGCCACACTGCCTGCATGAACACATCGCGATCTTCGGCAGTTAAATCGGTCATTTCCTTGACATGTGCGTGCCAGATAACCCGGCAAAAACCGGGGTATCTGGCGTCATCGACTAACACTATTCGATATTTTTCGGTGCGGTGGAGAACTTCTCCACCGTCACCGACGCACAACTCACACGACGCGGCGTTGGCGCTCATCCTCAGACCAACACCCGTTCAATGCCGCCGTCGTTGGCGCGGCCAACATAATCCGGCAACCAGTTTTCACCCAGCAAATGCTTCGCCATTTCGACCACGATGTAATCCGCCGTGGTGCCGGAATCATCGTTGTAGCGTGACAAGCCTTGCAAGCAAGATGGGCATGACGTCAGAATTTTGACTTCGCCAGTGAAGCCATCGGCGCGTACTTTGTCTGAGCCCTTGATCATCTCTTCTTCCTTGCGGAAGCGCACCTGCGTTGAAACGTCCGGACGGCTGACGCCGAAAGTACCGGACTCGCCGCAGCAACGATCATTCTTCTCGATCTTCTGATTGTCGATCGTGGTGATCAGGGCGTTGACTGTTTTCAATGGGTCCTGCAACTTCATCGGCGAATGGCAAGGGTCGTGATACATGTACCGTGTACCGTTGACGCCTTCGAGCTTGAGATTCTTTTCCAGCAGATATTCGTGAATATCGATGATGCGGCAGCCGGGGAAAATCTTCTCAAACTCGTAGCCTTGCAGTTGATCGTAGCAAGTCCCGCAAGAGACGATGACGGTTTTAATGTCGAGATAATTGAGCGTATTGGCCATGCGATGAAACAGCACGCGATTATCGGTAATGATCTTCTCGGCTTTGTCGAAATCACCTGACCCGCGTTGCGGATATCCGCAGCACAGATAACCGGGCGGCAGCACGGTTTGCACGCCGACATGCCACAGCATTGCCTGCGTCGCCAGACCAACTTGCGAGAACAAACGCTCCGAGCCGCAACCGGGGAAATAAAACACCGCCTCGGTTTCAGCTGTCGTGGCGTGTGGATTACGGATGATCGGAATGACTTTATCGTCTTCGATATCCAACAAGGCGCGCGCCGTCTTTTTCGGCAGATTGCCGGGCATTTTTTTGTTGATAAAGTGAATCACCTGCTCTTTGATCGGCGCTTTACCGATGGTCGATGGCGGTGCTTTGGTCTGCTTTTTGGCAAACTTTTTCAAGACTTCATTACCCAGACGTTGCGCTTTGAAGCCCCAGTCGGTCATGACTTTACGGGTCATGTTGATCGTCGCCGGATCTTTGGCGTTGAGGAAAAACATCGCCGCGGTGGTGCCGGGATTGAACGATTTTTTGTTCATCTTGCGCAGCAAATTGCGCATGTTCATCGACACTTCGCCGAAGTCGATATCGACCGGGCAAGGTGTCAGACATTTATGGCAGACGGTGCAATGGTCGGCGACGTCTTCGAACTCTTCCCAATGCTTGATCGAGATCCCGCGCCGGGTCTGCTCTTCGTACAGAAAAGCTTCGACCAGCAGCGAAGTCGCCAGAATTTTGTTGCGCGGTGAGTACAACAAATTCGCCCGTGGGACGTGCGTAGCGCAGACCGGCTTACATTTACCGCAGCGCAAACAGTCTTTGATGCTGGTGGCAATGGCACCAATATCGCTTTGCTGCATGATCAGCGACTCATGCCCCATCAGGCCGAACGATGGCGTGTAGGCATTGCTTAAATCCGCGTCGAGTCCGGTCAGGTTGAGTAACTTGCCTTTGTTGAAGCGCCCTTCCGGATCGATGCGCAATTTGTAATCGCGGAAATCCTTGATTTCGTCTTCGGTCAAAAACTCAAGTTTAGTAATCCCGATGCCATGCTCGCCGGAAATCACGCCATCGAGCGAACGCGCCAACTTCATGATGCGAGCGACCGCAACGTGGGCGTCTTGCAGCATTTCGTAATGATCGGAGTTGACCGGCAAATTGGTGTGGACGTTGCCATCCCCGGCGTGCATGTGCAGCGCCACAAAGACGCGACCGCGCAATATTTTTTTGTGGATCGCCGTGCACTCATCCAGGATCAACTTGAACGCACCGCCGTTGAAAATCTGGCGCAATTGGGCGCGCACTTCTTGCTTCCACGACACGCTGATGGTGCGATCTTGCACCACGTCAAACAGGGTTGCGTCCGGTTGCTGAATTAAGCGCTGCTCAAAGGTCGCGCTTAATTTATCGAGGCCGAGCACCGACAACTCAGCCTTGGCTTCCATTAGCGGTGTATCGAGTTTTGTCAGCAAATAAGTCCAGCGCGCCCGGGTCTTTTGCAGCAGATCTTCGGCCTGATGCACACGATCTTCTAATAATTCGGCGGCGGGAATATGCTCATCGTCGGCGTCTTCGCTTTTGCCCAATGGCAGATTGCCTTTGCCAAGAAACAGGTCAAGCTGATCTAGCAATTGCAGCTTGTTTTTGATCGACAACTCGATATTGATGCGCTCAATACCGTCGGTATATTCGCCCATACGATTGAGCGGAATGACGACGTCTTCATTGATTTTGAAAGCATTCGTATGCTTGGAAATCGCCGCCGTGCGTGAACGATCGAGCCAGAATTTTTTGCGCGCCTCGGGACTGACGGCCACAAACCCTTCACCAACGCGATTGTTGGCCAGCCGCACGACTTCAGACGCTGCATGCGCAACGGCATTTTCGTCATCGCCGACGATATCGCCAAACAAGGCCATCTTTGGCAGCACGCCGCGCTTGGACTTGGTGGAGTAACCGACTGCACGCAGATAACGCTCGTCCAGATGCTCCAGACCGGCTAAGCGAATCGAGGTAAATCCTTCGCCTTTGGCTGGCAGGCCATCAAGATAATTTTTGATTTCGACAATCGATGGAATCGCATCGCGCGCCTGACCGAAAAACTCCAGACAGACGGTACGGGTGAACTTCGGCATTTTGTGCAAAATCCACACGCCTGACGTAATCAAGCCATCGCAACCTTCTTTCTGGATACCGGGCAAACCCGCCAGAAATTTATCGGTCACATCCTTGCCCAAACCTTCTTTGCGGAAAGTACGGCCCGGAATTTCCAGAATTTCAGTCTTGAAGACCTCCTCCGCAGGATGGCCTTTGGCAGCCGGATGACGCCATTCCAGCTTAAAACGCGCCAATGGCGTGTCATGAATTTTGCCGAGGTTGTGATCCAGACGCGTGACATCTAGCCAATCGCCGTTTGGATCGACCATGCGCCAGCTAGCCAGATTGTCGAGCGCTGTGCCCCACAACAAGGCCTTCTTGCCGCCAGCATTCATGGCGATATTGCCGCCGATGCAAGATGCTGACGCCGAAGTTGGGTCCACCGCAAACACGAAACCAGCCTTTTCAGCCGCATCGGCGACGCGTTTGGTGACAACGCCTGCGCCCGAGAAGATGGTGGCGTATTCAGTCTGTAGGCCGGGCAATACGGCCATTTCGACTTCGCCTAATTGTTCCAGTTTTTCGGTATTGATGACCGCAGAAAACGGGGTGAGCGGAATCGCGCCGCCCGTGTAACCGGTGCCGCCGCCGCGTGGAATGATGGTCAGACCGAGCTCGATACAGCCTTTGACCAGCCCGGCCATCTCGTCTTCGCTGTCTGGCGTGAGCACGACGAAGGGATATTCAACGCGCCAGTCGGTCGCATCGGTGACGTGCGAGACGCGCGAGAGGCCATCAAATTTAATATTGTCTTTGGCGGTATAGCGTCCCAAAATTTTATTGGTGCGCTTACGTAAATCGTAAGTGTGGCGGAACTCGTCTGAAAACTTAGCAATCGCCAGCCGTGCTGCTTGCACCAAGGCTTCGACACTCGCGCTGCGGCGCTCTGCATCGGCGTCGCCACTGTCGGCGTGCGCGATATTCAGCCTGCGCTTGTCAACTTCGGCCAGACGATGATTGAGCGCGTCGATCAAGGCCTGACGGCGCTTTGGATTGTCGAGCATGTCATCTTGTAAATAGGGATTACGCCGTACTACCCAGATATCGCCCAATACTTCGTACAGCATGCGCGCAGAGCGGCCCGTCTGACGTTTGGTGCGTAACTCATCGAGCAAGGCCCACGATGCTTCGCCGAGCAGGCGAATGACGATTTCACGATCTGAAAACGAAGTGTAGTTATAAGGAATTTCGCGCAAGCGCGTAGGGGTGGCGCCATTAGGCGCGTCCGAAATGAGGGCTTGGATTTGTACTGGGGCGTTCATGTGTGTTTGGGAGTGGGAAGCCGCTGAGATAGCATTTTAGCCTATCGAGCAGAGTCGCGATGGCAAGCTAGTGTTTGTACGACATCACATTGGTTTGCGACGACAGACTATTGCGATAGGAACAAGCAATTGCATTCATTTAAACTATCAATTTATATTTATTGATAGCTTAAACATATAATCAATGCATCGCTCCGCTTGGTGGGGCCTGGGCCAAAATGGAGCGCAAATATGAATACTAATAAGCAAGTACTGAAAAATCGTTATTCCGGTCTATCGCATTTACTCAGTAGACAGCCTTGGCAATTACGGATTTTGCCGCCGTTAGTCATGCTGCTAATTACTCCGGCATTGGCGGGCATGATTTTACGAGGCTAATTTATAAAGCTAGGACAGCCATTGCCCAAGCTGCCGCCAGAATCCATCCGGCACCGACAGCAACAGCCAGGTCATGGCGATATAGCGTAAAAATTTACCGATTGCCATATAGATGACACTGGGCCAGAACGGTAAATGCAACCAACCAGCCAACGTGCACAGTGGGTCGCCGATAATCGGCAACCAACCCAACAACATGGTTTTAGGGCCGAAACGCTCCAGCCAATGGAACCAGCGGGTTTTACGCTCGCGGGCAAATGCCCGTTTAGCGCTGTAGCCCATCCAATAATCCAATGCTCCGCCGAGGGTGTTACCCACCGTCGCCACCACAATGACTGGCCAATACAGTGCGCCGTTGGCTTTAATGACAGCAAACACTGCCGGCTCGGACCCCATAGGCAATAAAGTTGCCGACACAAAACTGACAATAAATACCGACCATAAACCAACGGTCGGTATCGCCAACACCCCAAGCAGCCATGCAACAGCAGATTCGATCATAGACAATTCATTAGTATTTAGATGAAAAAACGTTCATTCGCGCATCCGACAAGCGCTCGAAAATCAATTTATTACACCATTCAAGCCTAGGCGCAAAGCCGCCATTATAATGATCGGCTGTCTTGCTCCCGGATAATCCTTGTAACCTGACTTCTCGCTGGCGACTTGGGAGCATCCCAACCTGCTGCAGCGCGCTAATTTGACCCGACCATGACCACAGATTATTTACAGAAAATCTTGACCGCCCGCGTCTATGACGTCACGCAGGAAACCCCGCTCGAGTTAGCGCGTACGCTCTCGCTAAAAACTGAAAACCAGATTTATTTCAAGCGCGAAGATATGCACAGCGTGTTCAGTTTTAAGCTGCGCGGCGCTTACAACAAAATGGCGAGCCTGACGCCGCAGCAACTCAAACGCGGCGTCATTTGTGCCTCGGCTGGCAATCACGCCCAAGGTCTGGCGTACTCCGCAACAGTGCTGGGTTCGCACGCTTTGATCGTAATGCCGACCACTACGCCGCTAGTCAAAGTTGAGGCGGTGCGCGCCCGTGGGGCCGAAGTTGTGCTGTTTGGCGACTCTTACACCGATGCGTACAACCATGCCCTCACGCTGGAAAAGAAACACAAGCTGACCTTTGTGCATCCGTTTGACGATCCGTATGTCATTGCCGGGCAAGGCACGGTCGGCATGGAGATTTTGCGCCAGCATGCCGGGCCGATTCATGCCATTTTCGTCCCTATTGGCGGCGGCGGATTGTTAGCCGGTATAGCTGCTTATGTCAAAGCGGTGCGCCCGGAAATTAAAATTATTGGTGTGCAAACCGTTGATTCGGACGCTATGGCGCGCAGTTTGCAAGCCGGTCGCCGGGTAACGCTATCCGATGTCGGCCTGTTTGCCGATGGCACGGCGGTCAAACTGGTGGGCGAAGAAACGTTCCGGCTCGCCAAACTGTATGTCGATGAAGTCATTTTGGTCGATACGGCGGCCGTTTGCACGGCGATCAAAGACGTATTTCAGGACACGCGCAGCATTATGGAGCCATCTGGTGCCTTATCGATTGCGGGCGCTAAAGCCTACGTCGAACGCGCTAAAGGCACGCGCAAACCGATCAAAAATCAGGTCCTGGTCACCATCGCCTCTGGTGCCAACATGAACTTCGACCGGCTGCGCTTCGTCTCTGAGATGGCCGACATCGGCCAATCACGTGAAGCCGTATTTGCTGTGACGATCCCGGAAGAGCGCGGGAGTTTCCGCCGTTTTTGCGAGTTGGTCGGCGAGCGCAACGTGACCGAATTCAACTATCGTATTAGCGATGAAAAGGCCGCCCACATCTTTGTCGGCGTGCAAACCTCAACCCGCGACGAATCCGGGCTGATCGCTAAAAACTTCGAAAAGCACGGCTTCAGCACGCTCGATCTGACTCACGATGAAC